>NZ_JAKGAY010000084.1:0-1018 GCF_021532545.1 Halomonas sp. Cn5-12 | reverse complement strand
GATCGAGTAGACATCATGGATTGACCTGCCCCTCCTCAACGTCGTGGATTACGTTGAGGTAGGGACCAAAATGCAGAGCCACTATTGAGGGAGGCAGGTCATGAAACAGTCTAACGCAACTCAGCAAGCTGTTGTCGAGCGGGCCGTTGCCCAGCGTGTCAGCGCCGCCGGCAACGTCCATGCCGCTTATATTGGCCTGGACGTGCACAAGGTCAGCATCTCGGTGGCCATCGCCGAGATCGGGCGCCAGGCGCCCGAGTTCCGCGGTGAGATTCCCAACGAACCCAAGGCCATCGACAAGCTGGTTCGCCAGCTGAGCGAGCGCTTCGCTGGGCAGCCCCTGCTGTTCAGTTACGAGGCCGGCCCCTGTGGTTATGGGATTTATCACCAGGTCCAGGCCAGCGGCCATGACTGCGAGGTTGTCGCTCCAACCCTGATTCCCCAGCGTGCCGGGGACCGTATCAAGACCGATCGGCGAGATGCGCAGATGCTGGCCCGACTTTCGCGCTCCGGTGAGCTGACCCCAGTGTGGGTGCCCACGCCGGAACAAGAGGCGATTCGTGACCTGACCCGCGCTCGGGAGGACATGAAGGCGGGCGAACTCCGCGCTCGACAGCGACTCAACGCCTTTCTGTTACGACACAGCAAGATCTATCCCGGCAAGAGCAAATGGGGGCCGGCATACTTTCGCTGGCTGGAGGAAACAGTTCGCTTCGACACCCCGGTTCAGCAGATCGTGCTGCAAGAGTATGTAGATCATGTGAAGGAGGCCCAGCGTCGGGTGGCCGGTCTGGAGAAGCAGATGGAAGCCGCCTTGCCCACCTGGTCACTGGCGCCAGTGGTCGAGTCGATTCAGGCGATGCGCGGCGTTAGTCTGATCACTGCGATGACGGTGCTGGCGGAGCTCGGTGATATCACGCGCTTCGATTCGCCCCGCCAACTGATGGCCTACCTGGGGCTGGTGCCCAGCGAGCACTCGAGCGGTGGTAGCCGGCGGCAGGGCGGTATCACCAAGACC
>NZ_JAKGAY010000083.1:0-1019 GCF_021532545.1 Halomonas sp. Cn5-12 | reverse complement strand
CTGAGGTGCCATCACCAAGGGCAACGGGCTGTGAAGCAGGAACCCGGAAGGCAACAACCGGGAATCCCCTTCCTTTCCGCCGCAGGCGGCAGCTTCCTAAGAAGCTGAGGAAGGGGAGGAGGTCAAGACGACTTCTCACTGCTTGCCGCTATTGGTGGGGATTGCGCCGGAGCACTATCGATTCTGCCGCCTCATCAAACACCAGAACCTTCTAATCGCCATGATTGCGATACGCCCCTTTCACAAGAAAGGCTTAATGAGTGGGCTGCTTTTAAGCAACGCTATGCGCTATTTGCAGAGTCACAACAAGCACCCAATCCACGTCTTTCACTGGCGGGCGCACAGGACAAAATACCCGTCATCTGGCGTGATGAAACTTTTTATTTGCCTCAAGGCACTGCTCCTTCCTCACATATCGTTAAGTTTGCGGTAGATGGGCGCGACCACGTTATTTTTAACGAACTCTACCTCAATACGCTGGCAGCGCTTGTCGATATTGATTGCCCCTCCACCTCAGTACGTTATGCAGGGCGGTATCCCCTACTGGTTGTAGAGCGTTACGATAGAGCATGGGTAAACGGCTCACTACAGCGCATCCACCAGGAAGATTTATGCCAAGCAATGGGCATGTCACGTACGCAAAAGTATCAAGAGTACGGTGGACCGACACTGGCCGACTGTTTTCACCTTTTACGTGATGTATGTAAGCCTCCTGCACAATCATTACAACAGCTGCTCCGCTGGCAAATTTTTAACGTGCTGGTGGGTAATAGCGATGGCCACGCAAAAAATGTATCACTGCTACAAGATGCAAAAGGCAAATGGCGTATTGCTCCCGCTTACGATTTGATAGGTACCGTTGTTTTAGGGTATGACTCGAGGCTGGCATTCTCGAGTTATTGTCAAATTCTGTGTATGGCCGGTCAGGCGGCAGTCCTGTCTGACTGATCGGTCAAGGGTTCGCCGTCCTTGAACTGGACGTTGTTCACGACCAGCTCCAGCTTGTTGAACCCCTTGAT
>NZ_JAKGAY010000082.1:0-1020 GCF_021532545.1 Halomonas sp. Cn5-12 | reverse complement strand
ACCATGGCGCTAACACCGTCACTCACCCAGAGGGGCAGGGGCAGTACCCCGCGTCCCAGCCGGTGAGCGTCGAGACGATCCCGGCGTCGCTATCGTGGACGAAAGCGGAGTCAGCCTCGCTCATGGAACGGGTCATTGACCCGGAGAACATGCAGCGGGCTTACCGTAAGATGGTTGCCAACAAAGGCGCACCGGGTGTCGATAGCATGACGGTGCACCAGTTAGCGGGCCACCTAAAGCAGTACTGGCCAACGCTGCGCGAGCGGCTATTGGCCGATGCGTATCACCCTAGCCCGACCCGAGCCGCCGTCATCCCCAAACCCAAGGGTGGGACACGGCAGCTCGGCATTCCCACGGTTACCGACCGATTGATCCAGCAAGCGCTGTTACAGGTGCTTATGCCCATCTTCGACCCTGCGTTCTCCGCGTCGAGTTACGGCTACCGCCCCAGGCGCAGCGCTAAGCAGGCCGTCTCGGCCATGAAGGCCCATGTCACCGCTGGCCACCGCTGGGTGGTCGACCTCGACTTGGAAGCCTTCTTCGACCGAGTGAACCACGACCTGCTGATGGCACGGGTCGCGCGGCGCGTTAACGACAAGCGCGTGCTGCGTCTGATCCGCCGCTACCTGGAAGCGGGCCTGTTCCAGCACGGCTTGCCCACGCCGAGACGGCAAGGGACGCCCCAAGGTGGGCCCCTCAGCCCGCTGCTGGCGAACATCCTTCTGGACGACATGGACAAGGAGTTGGAACGCCGAGGCCACCGCTTCTGCCGCTACGCCGATGACGTGCAGGTGTATGTCAAAAGCTGGCGGGCAGGCGAGCGTGTCATGGACAGCTTGAGTGAGTATCTCGAGAACTCACTCCGGCTGACGGTCAACCGCCACAAAAGTGCGGTGGATCGGCCATGGAAACGCGGCTATCTGGGCTACAGTCTCACTCGGCACAAGCAGCCGAAACTGACGCTAGCCAAGACCAGCCTGAAGCGTATGATGCAGCGTGTCCGTGAGATACTGAAGCGTG
>NZ_JAKGAY010000081.1:0-1040 GCF_021532545.1 Halomonas sp. Cn5-12 | reverse complement strand
ACACAGGCGAGCGAATTCAGCGGAACGAAGCTCAGCCCGATAATGGGGGACAGGAACCGCCGTGGTACGGATCCGTTTGCCCGGTGGTGTGAGAGGACGGGGGAGGCGACTCCCCCTCCTACTCGATTCGGTCGCTTTTGAACACTTTGAGAGGCTCCCATGCTCCCCGATTACTCCCTTATCGCCTGGCTGTTGATTATCTTTTCTGTCTACCTCACCGGCGTCTCTAAAGGGGGCTTTGCAGGCGGCTTTGGCACGCTCTCGGTGCCGTTGATGGCGCTGGCGATTAGCCCGACCCAGGCAGCCGGGCTGCTGCTGCCGCTATTGCTGGTGATGGATGCATTTGCCGTCAAAGCGTGGTGGGGTAAGCACGATAGCGCGGAGGTATGGCGCTTTGTGCCGGGGCTGTTTATTGGAGTGACGGTGGGCACTTTGCTGTTTGGCAGCCTGAGCGAGCAGGGCGTGCGGCTGGTGCTGGGCATTCTCTCGGTCGTGTTTGCGGCCTATATGCTGCTCAAGCCCGTGGCGAAAAAACCCATTTCCACCTACTGGGCACTGCCCGCCTCTAGTGTGTGCGGCTTTACCAGCTTCATTGCCCACGCGGGCGCGCCACCGATGAACATGTACCTGATGCCGCGCAAGCTCACGAAAGAGACCTTTATTGCCACCTGTACGGTGACCTACGCGGTGGTAAACACTATCAAACTAGGCCCGTATATGTGGCTAGGCGAAGTCAACATGACCAGCGCCTGGGCCTCGCTGCTGCTTGTGCCCGTTGCTTGGATCGGGGTGCGTAACGGCCTCTGGCTACAGAGTCGCGTCAATGAAAAGCTGTTTTACCGCTTAGTCATTCTGGCCATGTTCTTAGTGGGGGTTAACTTGGTGTGGCAGGCCGTGAGTTAGCCCCCTATTAGTGACTGCTCCCCGCCCTAAGCGCTGACGCGCCACGGGCGAGGCTTCCCACTTCTCAGGCAGCTGCCGACGATGTGCCGGACTTACGCAAGCCTCCATGGGATTACCGCAGCTTGTATTATGTTACA
>NZ_JAKGAY010000080.1:0-1074 GCF_021532545.1 Halomonas sp. Cn5-12 | reverse complement strand
TAGGAAAGACATCACTCGCAGAAGAAGCACCGGCTAACTCCGTGCCAGCAGCCGCGGTAATACGGAGGGTGCAAGCGTTAATCGGAATTACTGGGCGTAAAGCGCGCGTAGGTGGCTTGATAAGCCGGTTGTGAAAGCCCCGGGCTCAACCTGGGAACGGCATCCGGAACTGTCAAGCTAGAGTGCAGGAGAGGAAGGTAGAATTCCCGGTGTAGCGGTGAAATGCGTAGAGATCGGGAGGAATACCAGTGGCGAAGGCGGCCTTCTGGACTGACACTGACACTGAGGTGCGAAAGCGTGGGTAGCAAACAGGATTAGATACCCTGGTAGTCCACGCCGTAAACGATGTCGACCAGCCGTTGGGTGCCTAGCGCACTTTGTGGCGAAGTTAACGCGATAAGTCGACCGCCTGGGGAGTACGGCCGCAAGGTTAAAACTCAAATGAATTGACGGGGGCCCGCACAAGCGGTGGAGCATGTGGTTTAATTCGATGCAACGCGAAGAACCTTACCTACTCTTGACATCCTGCGAATTTGGTAGAGATACCTTAGTGCCTTCGGGAACGCAGAGACAGGTGCTGCATGGCTGTCGTCAGCTCGTGTTGTGAAATGTTGGGTTAAGTCCCGTAACGAGCGCAACCCTTGTCCTTATTTGCCAGCGCGTAATGGCGGGAACTCTAAGGAGACTGCCGGTGACAAACCGGAGGAAGGTGGGGACGACGTCAAGTCATCATGGCCCTTACGAGTAGGGCTACACACGTGCTACAATGGTCGGTACAAAGGGTTGCCAACTCGCGAGAGTGAGCCAATCCCGAAAAGCCGATCTCAGTCCGGATCGGAGTCTGCAACTCGACTCCGTGAAGTCGGAATCGCTAGTAATCGTGGATCAGAATGCCACGGTGAATACGTTCCCGGGCCTTGTACACACCGCCCGTCACACCATGGGAGTGGACTGCACCAGAAGTGGTTAGCCTAACGCAAGAGGGCGATCACCACGGTGTGGTTCATGACTGGGGTGAAGTCGTAACAAGGTAGCCGTAGGGGAACCTGCGGCTGGATCACCTCCTTAAACGAT
>NZ_JAKGAY010000079.1:0-1079 GCF_021532545.1 Halomonas sp. Cn5-12 | reverse complement strand
CTGGGAATACACGCGAGTCAGCTCTATCAGTGGCGATCTAAAGCACAGCTGCAGCAAGACACATCCGAGCGAGAGCGGTCGTTGGCAGAAGAAAACGCCCGCTTGAAGCGCCAACTAGCCGAGGCAAATGAAGAGCTGGCCATCACAAAAAAGGCCGCGGTGTACTTTGCGAAAAGCCTGAAGTGAAGTACGCCTTTATCCACCGTCATCGTCAGGCGTTCAGTATTCAGCGTATGTGCCATGTTGTCGGGGTCGCTCGGAGTGGCTACTACGCTTGGCGGCAACGCGAAGGCGCATCGTCCCCAAAACGCAGCCAGCAAGCCATTATCGATCAGCATGTGGCCAAGGCTTATCACCAACGCAAGGGCCGCTCAGGCGCCCCGAGACTAACGCTAGACCTGCGAGATGATGGGATGCCGATCAACCGTAAGACGGTGGCTGCCAGCTTACAGCGTCAGGGCCTGCGCGCTAAAGCAGCTCGTAAGTTCAAGGCCACCACGAACTCACGGCATTCGCTGCCAGTCGCACCGAATCTACTAGAACAAAACTTCACGGCCTCAGCTCCTAATCAAAAGTGGGTGGGTGACATTACCTACTTGGCGACGGGCGAAGGCTGGCTTTACCTGGCAGTGCTCATTGATCTTTACTCTCGTAAAGTGGTCGGTTGGGCAATGAGTGAGCGTATGACGGCCGATCTTGTCTGTGACGCGCTACAGATGGCGCTATGGAAACGCAAAATGCCCAAAGGCGTGATAGTCCATTCGGATCGAGGTAGTCAGTACTGTTCCACGCGTTACCAGTCGCTGCTTACCCGGCATAAGCTTACGTGCAGCATGAGCGCCAAAGGCAACTGCTATGATAATGCCTGTGCCGAAAGCTTCTTCCACAGCCTCAAGGTTGAAGCGATCCATGGGGAGCAATTTACAACGCGAAACGATATGAGGCGCCAGGTGTTTGAGTACGTCGAACTGGACTACAACAAACAACGGCGGCACAGTGCTATTGGGATGATCAGCCCAGAGGCCTTTGAAGCCCGAATGATCGCTTAAACCAGTGTCCACTGTTGCTGGGTAAGATCA
>NZ_JAKGAY010000078.1:0-1218 GCF_021532545.1 Halomonas sp. Cn5-12 | reverse complement strand
GCTCAGACAGCTAGGAGGTTGGCTTAGAAGCAGCCATCCTTTAAAGAAAGCGTAATAGCTCACTAGTCGAGTCGGCCTGCGCGGAAGATGTAACGGGGCTAAACCAGGTACCGAAGCTACGGGTTCATCCTCTGGATGAGCGGTAGAGGAGCGTCGTGTAAGCCGATGAAGGTGTGTTGAGAAGCATGCTGGAGGTATCACGAGTGCGAATGCTGACATGAGTAACGATAAAGGGAGTGAAAAACTCCCTCGCCGGAAGACCAAGGGTTTCTGTTCGACGCTAATCGGAGCAGAGTGAGTCGGCCCCTAAGGCGAGGCCGAAAGGCGTAGTCGATGGGAAACGGGTCAATATTCCCGTACCGGACATGATTGCGATGGGGGGACGGAGAAGGCTAGGTGAGCCAGGCGTTGGTTGTCCTGGTGAAAGTGAGTAGGCTTGGGTCTTAGGTAAATCCGGGACCCTTTAAGGCCGAGACACGAAACGAAGACACTACGGTGTCGAAGTCATTGATGCCACGCTTCCAGGAAAAGCCTCTAAGCTTCAGATCATGTGCGACCGTACCCCAAACCGACACAGGTGGTCAGGGTGAGAATCCCAAGGCGCTTGAGAGAACTCGGGTGAAGGAACTAGGCAAAATGGTGCCGTAACTTCGGGAGAAGGCACGCCGGCGTAGGGTGAGAGGACTTGCTCCTTCAGCCCGAACCGGTCGAAGATACCAGGTGGCTGCAACTGTTTAGTAAAAACACAGCACTCTGCTAACGCGCAAGCGGACGTATAGGGTGTGACGCCTGCCCGGTGCCGGAAGGTTAAGTGATGGTGTTAGGCCTCGGCCGAAGCTCTTGATCGAAGCCCCGGTAAACGGCGGCCGTAACTATAACGGTCCTAAGGTAGCGAAATTCCTTGTCGGGTAAGTTCCGACCTGCACGAATGGCGTAATGATGGCCACGCTGTCTCCACCCGAGACTCAGTGAAATTGAAATCGCCGTGAAGATGCGGTGTACCCGCGGCTAGACGGAAAGACCCCGTGAACCTTTACTATAGCTTCACACTGGACGCTGATGTTGCCTGTGTAGGATAGCTGGGAGGCTTTGAAACCCGGACGCCAGTTCGGGTGGAGCCAACCTTGAAATACCAGCCTGGCATCATTGGCGTTCTCACTCAGGTCCGTGATCCGGATCGAGGACAGTGTGTGGTGGGTAGTTTGACTGGGGCGGTCT
>NZ_JAKGAY010000077.1:0-1258 GCF_021532545.1 Halomonas sp. Cn5-12 | reverse complement strand
AAGGTACGCAGTCACCCAACAAGTGGGCTCCTACTGCTTGTACGCACACGGTTTCAGGATCTATTTCACTCCCCTCTCCGGGGTTCTTTTCGCCTTTCCCTCACGGTACTGGTTCACTATCGGTCAGTCAGGAGTATTTAGCCTTGGAGGATGGTCCCCCCGTCTTCAGTCAAGGTTTCTCGTGCCCCGACCTACTCGATTTCACGTGATCAGATTTTCGACTATGGGGCTATCACCCGCTATGGCCAGACTTCCCAGTCTGTTCGTCTAATCTGTCACACGCTTAAGGGCTGGTCCCCGTTCGCTCGCCGCTACTAGGGGAATCTCGGTTGATTTCTTTTCCTCAGGGTACTTAGATGTTTCAGTTCCCCTGGTTCGCCTCTTACGCCTATATATTCAGCGTAAGATACTCATCTGTTGATGAGTGGGTTTCCCCATTCAGAGATGTCCGGGTCACAGGTCGTTTGCCACCTCACCGAACCTTATCGCAGGCTACCACGTCTTTCATCGCCTCTGACTGCCTAGGCATCCACCGTGTGCGCTTCATTGCTTGACCCTATAACCCGAAGGGGTCTGGACTCTCGCAATGATAACGATTGCCGGATACGCTTGAGACGTATCACTTAACAATTACGTATGAACGTTTAAAACGTTCATGTCAGCATGATATACATTGTTAAAGAGCAGCTGTTCAATGAACAGTGATAAGAAGACGCATTACGCCGTGCTTATCAATGGTCACGAAACAATCACAAACGGGGTTTATCTAAAAAACAAGAAGATAATGGTGGAGCCAAGCGGGATCGAACCGCTGACCTCCTGCGTGCAAGGCAGGCGCTCTCCCAGCTGAGCTATGGCCCCATTGTTTTTTTGCAAAACCAACCTCTTGTATAAATTTCCGTAAGACGAGAAAAACACCTCAATGCATAATCATGTTATACGAGGAGTGTTTTAACACCGCATCACAGGAATTTGGTGGGTCTGGGCAGACTTGAACTGCCGACCTCACCCTTATCAGGGGTGCGCTCTAACCAACTGAGCTACAGACCCAAGAGGGGATCGTGCATCAACCGTTTGCTCTACTATCTGATCAGGTAATTCATTGTGAGCGCTTACCGCGAGGGATGATGTATCGTTTAAGGAGGTGATCCAGCCGCAGGTTCCCCTACGGCTACCTTGTTACGACTTCACCCCAGTCATGAACCACACCGTGGTGATCGCCCTCTTGCGTTAGGCTAACCACTTCTGGTGCAGTCCA
>NZ_JAKGAY010000076.1:0-1273 GCF_021532545.1 Halomonas sp. Cn5-12 | reverse complement strand
TGGACTGCACCAGAAGTGGTTAGCCTAACGCAAGAGGGCGATCACCACGGTGTGGTTCATGACTGGGGTGAAGTCGTAACAAGGTAGCCGTAGGGGAACCTGCGGCTGGATCACCTCCTTAAACGATGTCTTCCCCTCGCGGCAAGCGCTCACAATGAATTACCTGATCAGATGATAGAGCAAACGGTTTTCGCACGACCCCTCTTGGGTCTGTAGCTCAGTTGGTTAGAGCGCACCCCTGATAAGGGTGAGGTCGGCAGTTCAAATCTGCCCAGACCCACCAAATTCCTGTTACGCCGAAACGACGACATCGCCCCCTGCAGCTTGCTGCAATGTGCGGTTCATTGACGTGTCTGCGAGGAATTTATAACAAGAGGTTGGTCTTGCATAACACGATGGGGCCATAGCTCAGCTGGGAGAGCGCCTGCCTTGCACGCAGGAGGTCAGCGGTTCGATCCCGCTTGGCTCCACCATATCGCGTCGTACCAGGTGATACCTCCTGTGCTTCTCGTGCCGTTTGTTGGTTTTGTGACCATTGATAAGCCAGAACGCACTGCGTTGTCTTATCACTGTTCATAGAACAGTCGCTCTTTAACAATGTATATCATGCTGACAGAAACGCGTTGAACGCGTTTCTACGTAAATTGTATTGTGATACGTCTCAAGCGTATCCGGCAATCGTTATCATTGCGAACCCCAGACCCCTTCGGGTTATAGGGTCAAGCAATGAAGCGCACACGGTGGATGCCTAGGCAGCCAGAGGCGATGAAAGACGTGGTAGCCTGCGATAAGGTTCGGTGAGGTGGCAAACGACCTGTGACCCGGACATCTCTGAATGGGGAAACCCACTCATCACAAGATGAGTATCTTGCGCTGAATACATAGGCGTAAGAGGCGAACCAGGGGAACTGAAACATCTAAGTACCCTGAGGAAAAGAAATCAACCGAGATTCCCCTAGTAGCGGCGAGCGAACGGGGACCAGCCCTTAAGCGTGTGAAAGATTAGACGAACAGACTGGGAAGTCTGGCCATAGCGGGTGATAGCCCCGTAGTCGAAAATCTGATCACGTGAAATCGAGTAGGTCGGGGCACGAGAAACCTTGACTGAAGACGGGGGGACCATCCTCCAAGGCTAAATACTCCTGGCTGACCGATAGTGAACCAGTACCGTGAGGGAAAGGCGAAAAGAACCCCGGAGAGGGGAGTGAAATAGATCCTGAAACCGTGTGCGTACAAGCAGTAGGAGCCCACTTGTTGGGTGACTGCGTACCTT
>NZ_JAKGAY010000075.1:0-1310 GCF_021532545.1 Halomonas sp. Cn5-12 | reverse complement strand
TCCTTGAACTGGACGTTGTTCACGACCAGCTCCAGCTTGTTGAACCCCTTGATCCGCTTCCAGCGCTTCTGGGCGCTCTGAAGCAGCTTGAAGACCATCGCCAGGGTCGTCGCTCTGGAGCCGCAGTTCCGGCTGCGCTTGCTCCGCAGGCGGACCGTGGCGAAGGTCGACTCGATCGGGTTGGTGGTGCGGATATGCACCCAGTGTTCTGCCGGGTAGTCATAGAACGCCAGCAGCTCCTCCCGATCCTTGGCCAGGCACTCCATGGCTCTGGGGTACTTGGCCTCGAAGCGTTTCACCGTGCGATCGAAAGCCTTGTGCGCCTCATCGCGGGTCTCGGCCATCCAGATCTCATGGAGGTCGGCCTTGACCTTGGGCTGCACGGATTTCGGCAGTTTATTCAATACGTTGGCAGTCTTGTGGACCCAGCAGCGCTGGTGCTCGGTCTCTGGATAGACCTTGCTCAACGCCGCCCAGAAGCCCATGGCGCCGTCGCCAACCGCTAGCTTGGGGGCCGTCGTCAGCCCGCGCTCGCGTAGCCCCGTGAGCAGCTCTTTCCAGCTGGCCTCTGACTCACGCTGCCCATCCTCGACGACGACCAACTCCTTGCGGCCCTGCTCAGTGACGCCGATGATCACCAGCAGACACAGACGGTCATCCATGCGCACGTTGCTGTACACGCCGTCAGCCCACCAGTAGACGTAACGCTGGTCTGCCAGGTCGCGCTTCTGCCAGTCGGTATGCTCGTCCTCCCACTGCTTCTTGAGACGCGACACGGTGTTGGCCGAGAGTCCCTTGGCCTGGTCACCCAGCAGGGCCGACAGGGCCTCCTGGTAGTCGCCGGTAGAGACTCCCTTCAGGTAGAGCCAGGGGATCAGCTCCTCGATGCTGCGGGCCCGCTTCAGGTAGGGCGGCAACAGCGCGCTGCTGAAGGTCACCCCGTCGCCACTGCGGTCACGGACGCGGGGCACCTTGATCTCGACGTCGCCGATACCGGTTTGCACGGTGCGCTCCGGCAGGTAGCCGTTGCGGACGACGACACGGCGGCCGTCTTCCAGCGTCTTGTCGGCATATTGCTCCAGAAACGTGCTCAACTCCGCCTCCACGGCCTTGGCGATCAGGTCTCGGGCCCCTTTGCGCAGCAGCTCATGCAACGGATCAGTAGCGCCGGTGTCTGGCTGCGTCACGGCTTGGAGAGTAGAATTGCTCATGGCGTATCCGTCCTATGTTGGTTGTGATCTGGCGAGATCAATCAACAGGATACGCCACCCTCTCTACTGCCCTCCATACACAAGAACTGAGCTTAACTC
>NZ_JAKGAY010000074.1:0-1392 GCF_021532545.1 Halomonas sp. Cn5-12 | reverse complement strand
CTTGACCTCCTCCCCTTCCTCAGCTTCTTAGGAAGCTGCCGCCTGCGGCGGAAAGGAAGGGGATTCCCGGTTGTTGCCTTCCGGGTTCCTGCTTCACAGCCCGTTGCCCTTGGTGATGGCACCTCAGGTCTTACACAAGCTCCACAGGCTTAACCTCCCGTGAGCCCCACGGTAGTCGTCTTTTCATGCTGACGGAGCTTGTCAGCACCAGCCAGAATGGCTTTGCCCGATTGCAAAATGTTGCGGGCAGCGTTCACATCGCGGTCGATGCCTTGGGTGCCACAGTGTGGGCAATCCCAAGTGCGGACATTGAGCGGCATCTTCTCGGTGATATGGCCACAGTGAAAACAGCGTTTTGAGCTGGGATACCACTTGTCGATCTGGACGAAATCGCGCCCGTACCGCTCGGCCTTGTACGCCAGTTGTTGGGTAAGCTGGTGCCAACCCACGTCGCTAATGGCCTTGGCCAGTGAGCGGTTTTTCAGCAGGTTCTTGACCGGCAAACTCTCGGCAGCAATGACTTGGTTCTCGTGAATAAGCTGCGTGGAGAGTTTATGGGTGGCGTCGCGGCGTTGGTCGGCCAGCTTGGCATGCACCTTCGCCACTCGATGCCGCGCCTTGGCGCGGTTTTGCGAGCCTTTCTGTTTGCGCGACAGGTTGCGTTGCACCCGTGCGAGTTTGCGCTCGGTACGATGGAGAAAACGCGGGTTGGGGATTTTGTCGCCGTCACTGGTGATGACGCGATGCGTCAGTCCCAGGTCGATACCGACCATTTTGGGTGTCACGGGCAGCGGCGTGACCGCTTCTTCCACCAAAAAGCTGACGTGGTAACGGCCAGCGGTATCGCAGCTCACCGTGATACTGCTTGGTGTGCCGGAAAAATACCGGCTCCAGCGGATATCGAGTGGGTCTTTGTGCTTAGCCAGCCACAGCTTGCCGTCGCGCCAGCGAAAACCGTTGGCCATGTACGTGGCCGACTGTTTGCGCTGTTTTTTCTTGAAGGTGGGATACCGCGCCTGACCTTTGAAGAAGTTTGAGAAGGCGCGGTCGAGATGCCGGAGCGACTGTTGCAAGCAGACATTGGACACCTCGGCCAGAAACGCCGTGTCCGGCTGTTTCTTGAGGGTGGTGAGCGCTTTGGCGGTGGCGTTGTAGCCCATGCGCTCTTGACGCTCGAACCAGGCATCGGTGCGCTGGCGCAGGAAGTGGTTGTAGACATAGCGCACACAGCCAAACGTCCGGGCAAGCTGGTCAGCTTGCTCGGACGTGGGATAAAACCGATAGCGGTAGGCACGGTGTACGGTCGTCATGGCTAAAAATTAACGTGGTAAATCTAGCATGTCAACTAAGAGGCGCTGCGCGCCTCGCGCTATCCTGCCTCGGCCTAAAAGG
>NZ_JAKGAY010000073.1:0-1931 GCF_021532545.1 Halomonas sp. Cn5-12 | reverse complement strand
AGGGCGCTTCCAAGCCCAGGCCGAGTGTTAGAATCTGGGTGCCGTCCATGTCATACCTCCTGCCGCTGTGGAGGTCATATTCTGGCCCAGCTCAGGGGGCGAATTCCACACCCAACGTCGAAGAGCCTAGTATTGAAGGTCAGGATTTCGTCATAGCCACTCAATACATGGCGGCTGTACCCAAGGGCGAATTGCGTTCTTGTGTTGGTAACCTTGCTGAGCAGCAGGACGAAATCTCTGCAGCGTTGGACATGCTGTTTTTGGGCTTTGATGCAAGAAAGTCTTAATTTTCAGCGGCGTGCCGAAGTGTCCTAACAAAGCCAGTCATGCGACGCCTTTTTCATTGCGGTTGCGCCTCCATTCCAAAGCCGCGCATTCTGACCAGTGCGCTCAGCCGCGGATTGCGCTCATCCCCTTTCTGCGGTTCTGTGGTGCGTCATGGGCTGTGATGACGCTGTGACGCGTCTGGGATTTCAAAGCGGTAGAGCAGAGCGGGTGCAGGGTAGGGCGTCGCTTTTTTTATGCGGGGTCAGGTGTATAATCTGAGTCAATTGTTCGGAGGTGCTCATGAACACAAAGATTGAAGTGTATGGCGTTAAGGCTGTTAAACGTCCCAGAATTGTTGCTAGCAAGCAGCTTGACCTCTCTGGTGAGTCTGGGCAGCAGATCGTCAAGTCTGAAACGAAATTGGTCCTCAGAACGCATAAGCAGACTTTCAAAAAGCTAGCTGATATGTGATGAACCTTATTTACTTTCCTTTCGAGCGTGTTGTGGAGATAAATGTCTTCATCCTGGAGCATGAGCCAGGAATGAAGGGAGCTGCCGATATAAAAAAGCTTCAAGGCGCTTTAGGCTGAGTAGACAATGCTATTGCATACTCTGGCCTGGATGACGTTTTCGAGATTGCGGCAAAATATGTAGCTTCCATTGCTCTTTCCCACTCTTTGTCTGATGCAAACAAGCGCACTGGTTTAGCAGTCGGCTTGGAATATTTGTCTCTTAATGATTTTGAGCTTACTGCTGATAATGAGTTATTTGCTGACGCAGTCAAAGATCTGGTGATCGGAGCCATTGATGAGTCAGATTTTGCTGATTTGCTTTACGCTCAATATGCCGCAGAGCAAGATAATAAACCATAATAATGGCACCCACTCGTCCTCAAGTGGACGATATGCGTCACCGCTACCTACCTGAGCAACACCATGAACCTACTCTTCCTCGGCACCTCCGCCGGAGTCCCAACCAAAACAAGAAACGTCTCTGGCGTCGCTTTGCGTGAAAGCAAAGGCAAGGGTTGGTACCTGATCGATTGTGGAGAGGGCACGCAGCATCAGGTGTTGCACACCAAGCTGTCGTTTCATTCGCTGAAGGCCATTTTGATTACCCATGTGCACGGCGACCACTGCTACGGGCTGCCGGGCATTCTGGCCAGTGCGGCCATGGGTGGGCGCACGGCGCCGCTGACCCTTGTGGCACCCAAGGGTATCCAAACCTGGTTGGAAGCCACCTGTGCGGTCACCCAACTCTGCCTGCCCTTCGCGCTGGAATTCATCTGCGCCGATGACCTGCCCAGCATCGAATTTGAGAACATAGCGGTGGAAACGTGTGCGCTTTCCCATCGCGTGCCGTGTTACGCCTATACGTTCACCGAGCGCAACGTGGAGGCCGCCCTGGATGTGGATAAATTGGATCGGCATGGCATTTCCAGAGGGCCGTTGTGGGGGCAGTTGAAGCGGGGCGTGGATATAACGTTCGAAGGCAAGCCACTGCGCAGCCAGGATTACCTGCTGTTCAAACACGCCCCGAGTTATTGTCAAATTCTGTGTATGGCCGGTCAGGCGGCAGTCCTGTCTGACTGATCGGTCAAGGGTTCGCCATCCTTGAACTGGACGTTGTTCACGACCAGCTCCAGCTTGTTGAACCCCTTGATC
>NZ_JAKGAY010000072.1:0-2095 GCF_021532545.1 Halomonas sp. Cn5-12 | reverse complement strand
TTTTTTTGTTTGCCCGGCGAAGCCGGCAAACCCGGCCATCTGAAAGAAGATGGCGTCACCCCGACTGAGGGGAAGACAATCCGACTGGCAAGGGCGTCACTGGCCAACGGTGGGGTCTGAAGGAAGCCATAGGAAGTTAACGGTACACAACGCAAGTGAACCTGCTTCGGCAGCCCAGGTGGGTTAGCGTGCAAAATAGCGCGACGCCCGATACTCAGTCAGACCTGGGCTGTGCTTGAGGGTGGCATCGTTAACAGGGAGCCGGTGCAGTAACCGGGGAAGCCTGACACCGAATCCGGCGAAGCCGGAGGCTGTGGCGCAAGGTGAAAGCCGAGGCCGCAGTCGGTGCGAGGTGGCAGATGAAGCCGTAGTAGTGAGGAAGTTCCGGCCTGAGAAGCCTGGTAACAGCGTGGAGGACAAAACCGGAACGACCGCTGGCGGAGGTTCAGCGGACCGGTCGGGGTCAAAAGCTCTGGTCGGATGCGAAGGGCGGAAGTCATTAACGAGAGTGGCGGACGACGAGCGAACAGGTGGACGCTGCGTTCACAAGCTGCCCGACGGGGCAGGGACGTGCATCGGGGTGCTGCGGGAACGTAGTGACTCTGGTGTTCTCCGAACAAGGGAGTAGAGCGATACCGTGGCGGCAGATTGCCAGAGCGCTAGTACCCGGACGGATCGCCTGAAACAGACCAGCAGCCAGACCGACCCTCGAAGCCGTCACCACAGAGATGAGCAGGCATGAGGAAATACTACAGTCTGTACGGGCAATTGCTGTCAAAACAGCGCCTGTATGAAGCCTTCAGACACATCAAGCGCAACAAGGGCGCGGCCGGAATCGATGGGCAGAGCCTGAGTGCGTTTGAGGCGAATCTGGAGGTGGAGCTGTCGTGCCTGTTGCTCGAGCTGAAGGAAAAGCGCTATCGGGCGCAACCAGTCAGGCGCGTAGCCATCGCCAAGGATGACGGCGGTGAGCGTCTGCTGGGCATTCCGACGGTTCGGGACCGGGTTGTACAACAGGCGCTGCGCCGTATTATCGAACCGATCTTCGAGCCGGATTTCCACCCGTCGAGTTACGGGTATCGTCCGGGACGCAGTGGTCACCACGCCATCGGCAAGGCGGAGTTGTTTATCCGCCGCTACCGGCGTGACTGGGTTGTGGACATGGACCTGTCGAAATGCTTCGACACGCTCAACCATGACCTGATCATCCGCCAGTTCCGCCAACGGATCACGGACGGCAGTGTCCTGTCACTGCTGCGCCAGTTCCTGGAAAGCGGCGTGATGGTGGGGTACCACCTTGAAGAAACGGAGCTGGGAAGCCCGCAGGGCGGCGTGATCAGCCCGCTGATTGCGAACGTCTATCTGGACGCCTTCGACCAGTTCATGAAAGCCCGGGGTCACCGGATCGTCCGCTACGCGGATGACATCCTGATCCTGAGCGGTTCACGAGCGGGCGCGGAGAATGCGTTACGGGTGGCCCAAAGCTACCTGGAAGATGAGCTGAAGCTGACCGTCAATGCCACCAAAACTCACATCGCTCACAGCGATGACGGGGTAAAGTTCCTGGGCGTGGTGATCCACACGAAGTACACCCGCATCCAGGACAAGAAGGTGGTGAAACTCAAGCAAACGCTCAAAGCACTGACGAAGCGAAACCGGGGCATCGGACTCGCGGCCATTATACGTGAGCTGAATCCGGTGTTACGGGGCTTTGCCAACTACTTCCGGGTGGCGAACTGCGCGAGGGTATTGAAGCAGGTGATGAGTTGGCTAAGGCGGCGCCTGCGCTGCATCCAGCTCAAGCAGTGGAAAAAGCCGAGTCGGCTGCATCGGAGGCTGAAACAGCTGGGTTACCAACCCCCGTTCCGGCACATCCGGATGCAAAGCTGGCGCAATGCAGCATCTCCACTGGCCAGTCTGGCCCTGCCCAACACCTACCTGCACAATGACCTGCAGTTGATGGATCTTGCGAAGGTCAAAACCGGCATCACTGTCCCCGAGTTCGGGGTAAGTTAATGGCATGAGCCGTATACGTGGCCCGTATGTACGGTTCTGTGAGAGGGATGAGGCGGTAACGCCTCACCCTACTCGCTGT
>NZ_JAKGAY010000071.1:0-2407 GCF_021532545.1 Halomonas sp. Cn5-12 | reverse complement strand
CTAATTAATCAATAAAATCAAGATCTTATTATGTTGTAACATAATACAAGCTGCGGTAATCCCATGGAGGCTTGCGTAAGTCCGGCACATCGTCGGCAGCTGCCTGAGAAGTGGGAAGCCTCGCCCGTGGCGCGTCAGCGCTTAGGGCGGGGAGCAGTCACACAGGACTGCCGCCTGACCGGCCATACACAGAATTTGACAATAACTCCTCTTCGAATCATAAGTGATAAACTTTGCATTCTTTCCTGATTCCAGGGCATGGGCGATCACGCCATCATTTGAAGTAGAAAGTATCTTTCCGACACGCCGTTTTAAGTCGGAGGACGTTGCACAAGTATGTCCGCGTCCGCAGTGCTTGATCAAAGCTTGCTCTGTTGCAGCTGCAAAGCGTCTGTCGTCATTTTTACTAAGTCCAAACTGGCTCGTTGCGATCTTCTCTGTTTGTTCGAAAGTCAGGCCGAAAGTCAGCAGAGAGTACGGGTTACACTTTATTTGATCGACAGCACTTTCACCGTGTGCTTTGAAAAGCCTACGTTGAACTGACAGTGGAATGCCGTGGTTGCTTAAAAATTGTGCGTGTCGAAGGTTTTTGTACTTTTGAAAGCCCTCGATCAAGGCGTCGATAGAGTCATCGGTCAGATGGTTTCTGAAGGCTTCTCGGTCACCAATTGTGGCAAGCCGGACGATATCATTTCCCATCGCTTGAACGAGTTTGCGTGCTTTGACACTGCCAATGCCTCTGAAATCTGGGTCAAAAGCCAAAAACTGAATCAAGCTTTCATAGGTGGCTGGCATCTTCAATTCACAAGAAATGGGGTTGCGCCAGACTGCTTGCCGGATCTTATAGCCATTGTTTTCGATAATCTCTTCGTCGCATGGGCCAGATATCTCCCACACTTGTCCCACCGCAGCCTCTACAGGTAACGATTGGGTTGGAATATCGACCTGCACAATAACCTTGGCAGACTTTAGATTGATTGCATCTTTGAGCAGTATACCGCCGAATATTGTGCGTTCGTTATTTGTGAAACGAACTTTGGTGATCCGTGTTAAAGCCTTTCTTTTCATCGCTTCCGTCAAAGCCCAATCCCCATCTCGGTTAACACTTCCGATAGTTCTTCATATCGCTTGAGCTTTGCTTTCAGCTCAAGGCACTGAGCCTCTAGCTCTTGCAATCGTCTCTTGTCGTTGGAGCGTTGGCCGGCCTCAACGTCATATTTTTTAGGTTTATTTTCTTTTTCTTCCTGAAATCGCTGCTCTTTTTTTTCGGGCAGAATTCCGATGGGTCGAAGGTCATCTTCGAGTCGTTCTAAACGGGCCTTAACAGCTGGATTTTGTCGGAGAACGCTCTTTGCAAAACCGACCTGCTGAGCAACTTCCTGGCGATTGAGTTGCCCACGACGCACAAGATTTTTGAAATCAGCGTTAGTTTGCCTTGCTATCCAACCTTCAAAGAGGTCGATGTTTTCAGCTGCTTTCTTCTGACTCATATCTGGTCCTTGGTTCTTTTGTCGCGGTATCTGGTGATCGTGGGTCGAGACACTTTGTAGCGCCTGGCTATTGAGGCAATCGATTCTCCGTTGTCTAACCTTCGGTAAATATCCTTGATTTCTTTCTCGCTAAGAGCAGGCGGACGACCCATGTGAGTGCCTTTCGCCTTGGCTCGTTCTCGGCCCTCGCTGGTCCGATCAAGGATGAGATCCCGTTCGAGCTGGGCAAACGTACCGCACAAATTGATCATTGCTTTTGCGAGGGGGCTGGTATTAGAAGTGTCGAGAGTTCCATCCAATGTTTTGATCGTTGCCCCCTTCTCGTGGATTGTTTCGATGACCTTGAGGATCTTCGCTAACGACCTCCCAAGCCGGTCTAGTCGTGTCACAAGCAAGACATCGCCATCTCGTACAAAGTTGATTGCCTCGCCCAACTTGGACTCATGTTCATCGGAGACTCCGGAAAGCTTCGCTTCCCAAATTCTCTCGCAGCCAGCGGCTTCAAGGCTTTCAACCTGACTCGATAAATCTTGATCAGTTGTCGATACCCGTGCGTACCCGATTTTCATAAAAGTGTCCGTAAGTTTTGACTTTTGTACACTCTATCATCATGATGAATTAAAGTCATGAAAAATACTTTTCTGCATGCACGAAATTATAAAGGACACTTTGGTTCGTTTTTTGAGTTTCGACAATCCTGAGGTTGGCGGAAATTTGAAAAAAAGGTGGAGAGGGGCGAGACTGACAAGAATCCTGTACCGAAATCGGCGATTCGTTCATGTCCTCATTTATCTTTGGCCCAGAGTCATCGGGTAAAACTACCCTGACGCTTTCGGTCATTGCCCAAGCGCAAAAGCAGGGCAAAGTGTGTGCCTTCGTTGATGCCGAGCACGCGCTCGACCCCAGCTACGCTGAGA
>NZ_JAKGAY010000070.1:0-3241 GCF_021532545.1 Halomonas sp. Cn5-12 | reverse complement strand
CGAAGGCGGCAGCAGGTAATCGGTCTGGCGATCCACAGGGATGAAGCGGCTCATGGCGATCTTCTCAGCTCGGCGATGACGGTGGTCAGTATCTCACGGTGCAACGGAAAGTCCGACAGGCTGCTAGGCACGCTAGCTAGCGGGTTTGAAGAGAGCGCTAACGGGCGTCCACCCCAATGGATTCGTGAAGCAGGCCAGCAGTTGGATGAGGCGATAAAGGCTTACGGCGATGTGCCCGCCGACCGCCAGGTATTGTTGGAGGGCTTGATTGAGCGGCTTGAACTGGCCCTGGAGCGCTTGGCGCGCATCATGGCGAATCAGCCAACGCGGCCCCACCCACCTATCAAACGTCTATCCCCCGTCGATCAACCGTAGGTGCGTGCTGCGCCATCAACGCCACAATCTAATCGATAAACACGCGCAGCTTGGCGCTAACGCGCCTATTCGGCGGCAACGCCACGTACATTGGCATTGGATTGAGGTGCCAATCATCAAACAAACGCACCAGCTCGCCACGGGATACGTGCCCTTTGGCCATGAAATCCGGCAACCAAATGACGCCGAGCCCCCCAACCTCAATGTACTGATCAACAATGCAGGCATTATGCGGCGCGCAGACGTGTCCTGCACCAGCGATAGAACGTGAAGTTCCTGCGCTGGTTGGAGCGGGATGGACACTTCGATCAGGCGGTGGAGATGCTCAACAAAATGTGAGCCTCCATGCACTCCATCGCAAAAGGTAACAATTGACGATGTAAAATGATCGTTTTACACTTTGCGCATGGATACCAAGACAAAGCTTATTTCAGCAGCAGAACTCCTTTTCGACCGGCATGGTTTTACCGCCACCGGAATGGACAAACTAACCCAGGCTGCTGGCATGTCGAGCCGCACGCTCTACAAACATGCTGGCAGCAAAACGGCGCTGATAACTGACGTGCTCGCAGAGCGGCATCGCCGGTTTCAGCAGCGCATCGAAGTAGAGAGCGTAGAGGCGCTATTTTGCGCGCTGGAAGAGTGGGTCCGGATCGAGGGCTCTCGTGGGTGCCTGTTCCTGCGCGCTTACGGCGAAACCGGTGGCGATACACCGGAAATTGCCAATGCTGTGCTGGCACACAAGGCGAGTCTGTATGAGAAAATTCAGGCAATTGTATTCCTAGAGACCGGCGGCAAACATAATCCTGAACTGGCCGAACAGATCCTTATTCTGTTTGAAGGAGCGACGGCGGCCGCGGTCTATCGCGGGGCTGAGTCAATAACGTCGGCGCGTATCGCTGCGTCAGCGCTCATCCAGCAGGCACGCACATGAATCCCAGCCTTTACCTGGGCGCTACAGGCTTTGGCCTGATTGCCGTCTGCTACGGTTTTGCTCGCTTCGCCTTCGGGCTATTTCTGCCCCAAATCGATGCTGACCTTTCCCTATCGTCTACCATCAGCGGCTTGATATCCGGCGGTGCTTTTCTGGGCTACTGTGTCGCCATCGTGCTATCGGCGTATCTAACCGAACGCATTGGTGCCCGCGCCGTTGCTGTAGCAGCAGCCCTTGTCGCAGCGGTGGGCATGGTGGGCATTGCAGTAGCACCGTCTCCACTATTGCTCGCCACTGCGGTCATGCTGGCAGGGTCCAGTACCGGGCTAGCATCTCCCCCTATGGCAGCTGCGGTTGCCGTTATCGTCCGTCCTGATCGACAAAGCCTTACCAACACCATCATCAATGCTGGTACCAGCGCAGGGGTGGTGCTTTCGGGGCCAATCGCGTTAATGCTAGGCGGACAATGGCGGTTGGCCTTCACGGGCTTTGCTGTCGCTGCTTTTATAATGGCGATAGCTGCGGCATTCATCGTTCCCAGCGAAACAAAAGCGGCCCCGAAAACGGCCACCGGCTTGCCACCGATTAATGGCGTTATTGTTCGCCTGATCGCGGCCGCATTTTTGATGGGGGCGTCCAGTACCGCGCTTTGGTCTTTCGGCGGTCAGCTCGTCACCCATCAGCTTGGTTGGAGCTCGACAGGCGCAGGGCTTCTTTGGATCGCTATTGGTGCTGCCGGTATCGCTGGCGCAGGGGCCGGTACGTTAGTCGCGCGGTTCGGGATTGATCGCACGCATTGGCTTTTTCTTGCGGCATTAGCGGCTGGCATTATGTTAGTTGGCACCAGTATCACAACGCCTTTATTGGCACTCTGCGGTGGCATGCTCTTCGGCGCAGCGTACATCATGCTCACCGGTGTCTATCTAATATGGGGTGTCTCTGCACTGCCCGATCGACCGGCCACGGGTCTAATGATTGGCTTTTTGACCATCGCTATCGGCCAAACCGCAGGCGCGCCAATCTTCGGGCTGCTGATGGATCAGTTAAACATCAACTATGCCGTGACCATCTTCGCATGCCTTGCGTTTACAGCCGGATTGACGAGAGCTGGAAACGCTAAACTCCAGACTGCATGAGCTCACCCTTCAACGCCTCTTAATTGAGTAACCGCCACCATAACGGACGGGCCGAAACGTAGCGTGCAAGTCTCCGCTGCGCTTTGGGCAAGTTCCCAATCGTCAACTATACTCCGCCACAACGAACATGATGTCGTTGCCTGGGCTGGATGCGCGTATGCGCCATGCCAGTTTAGGTACATTAACTCGCTGAACAGCATAAGGAGTTTGCCGTGACAGCCACTGTTGAACGCACTGTTCGAAGCGGAATACATCCGCTTCATGCAGTACTGCTTGCAGGGACTATTCCTCTCTTTCTGGGTGCCGCGTTAAGCGATTACCTCTACTCAACTAGCTACCATATCCAGTGGAGCACCTTCTCTTCCTGGCTTATTGCGGGCGGCCTTGTTTTTACTGGTTTCGCGATATTGGCTGCCATTATCGGCCTTTTTCGGGCTCATCGACGTCGCGGCATCTCGCTGATTTATTTGTGTCTGCTGCTTGTCACCTGGATCGTCGGTTTTATCAATGCGCTGACTCATGCCAGGGATGCCTGGGCGATGATGCCCACCGGTTTTGTTCTTTCGATTGTCGTTACCGTGCTGGCCTGTGCGGCAACCTGGATCGGTTTTTCCCTTCGCAGCGCAGGAGATAAGCCATGAAGGTTTCCAACATTCGCTATGTCACGCCCCTAGCAGTCTGTCGGACTTGAGGTTAATGGATGAGCTGAGGCGTGGGTTCTTCACCCCCCCCTGTGTTGGTGTTGGTGTTGGTGTTGGTGTTGGTGCTGTTGTGTGGCTCTTAACCTGCCCCTCAG
>NZ_JAKGAY010000069.1:0-3277 GCF_021532545.1 Halomonas sp. Cn5-12 | reverse complement strand
TTTGAGTACGTCGAACTGGACTACAACAAACAACGGCGGCACAGTGCTATTGGGATGATCAGCCCAGAGGCCTTTGAAGCCCGAATGATCGCTTAAACCAGTGTCCACTGTTGCTGGGTAAGATCATAACCCTTCCTCTCACGGCCTTGCTAATGTACGTCAATGACGTATAATGTTGTTATGTTTACTATCATCGAAACCCCTACATTCGAAGCGGATGCCAAAAAAATTTGGACTGAGGAGGAACGAAATGCGTTCTTCGCTTGGTTGGCAGCTAATCCTGAGATTGGCGACCCGATTCCTGGCAGTGGTGGATGTAGAAAGGTTCGTTGGTCCGTGGCGGGGGCAGGGAAGCGCGGTGGGGTGCGAGTCATCTACTTCACCAAGTTAGCTAACGGTGAGATCTGGTTATTGGTGATCTACAAAAAAGCTGTTAAGGAAAATATACCCGCGCATATCCTGAAAGCAGTTCGTGAGGTACTGGAAAATGAATAACGAGATCTTGAGTGCAGAGGAGCTTGGCAACAAGTTGCTCCAATCAGTTAGAGAAATGAAAGCTGGCAAAGTGGCTCGAACCAGTCGTGTAGTGCCTAATGAGGTTGCAGAGGCACGGGGCAAGACTGGGCTAACCCAAGTTGAGTTTGCTGAGGTACTGCATATTTCGCCACGCACCTTGCAGGAATGGGAGCAAGGCCGCCGTAAGCCTTCTGGACCTGCAAAAGCGCTTATCGAGATTGCTTTCCGCCATCCTGAGGTTATTAGGGAAGACCTTGCGCTTAGGGGTTAACAAACAATTGCAGCGGAACAAATTTGCTGCGCAAAATTCGTCCGCTGAATTGGGCGTTAAAGCGAAAAACCGAGTCGTGGAACCCGGCACCCATCCGTGTCAAAATTGAGTGTTACGCGAACGAGAGATTTTTGCCATGAATCTTCAGAAAATTGAAGACGAGGCGCTCCACCTTCCTAAAGAGGAGCGAGCACAATTGATCCAGCGACTGGTATTAAGTCTGGAGTCTCCGTCAGAAGAAGAGCTCAGGTCCGATTGGTTGCTCGAGGCTCGGCGTAGAGGCGAAGAGCTGGATAATGGCACTGTTCAGGCTGTGCCTGGTGAGGCTGTCATGAGGAAGGCTAGAGCACTGATCAAATGACCTATTCTTTTCACCCGGCAGCGGAAGCCGAGTTTCTGGAATCAGTTGGTTATTACGAATCAAAAGTTCCGGGATTGGGTGGTGCCTTCATAGAGGAATTTGAGGCCCTGGCCAATTTAGTTGGCGAGTCACCAAAAGCCTGGCAAGTTGAGTTGCCGCCAGATATTCGTAGAGCGCCCCTTCACAGATTTCCGCTATCCATCGTTTACCGAGAGAAGCCTGATGGTTTTCAAGTTCTGGCTGTTGCCCATGACCGGCGACGTCCGCAGTACTGGCTTGGCAGGCTTTAACAATCGGCTGCACAGCGACCGATTTTCCACCGCTTCGCGGCTCCAAACCGGCGCGTGAGGGGCGTTAAACTTTATTGTTGCGTGGTGCGCAACATGCTGTCATTCCCTCATGATTAAATCATTCCGTCACAAAGGACTGAAACGGTTCTACTCGACTGGCAACACGTCTGGCATACAGCCTGACCACGCCAAGAAGCTGCGAATGCAGCTGGCTGCTCTAGATACCGCCACTTCGAGTATGAGTTAGTGCTTAATGTCGGCGCGTAGCTTTTCAATCTCTTCTACAGGCAGTTCTTCAATATCGGCGATGAGCTGGTCTAGGTTTGCCTTGGCTCCTAGCCGCTGAAGATATCGTTTGAGCCAGCGGGTGATAATGTTATCGATCCGCTCTTTATCAGGAGAGGCTTGTATAATGGCCACAATGCGATCAACGGCTTGCTGCAGGCCTTTCCTGTCGGCAGACGCCTTTTCGATGCTGAACACGCCGCTCAGCGGTGTTGGGCGTAATCCCAGCTCTTCATCAGTATAGCGCCCTTCATCCACAAGGTAGTACCGTAGGTGTGGTTGATAGACTTGAAGAAAAGCTGGTGGTTCCGGGTACACCATGTCGTAGATATCCTGGCGTGCCGTCCAACGCTCAGAGCCGTTGTACAGCACAATAGGCAGAATGGGTGGTAGCCCTTTGCTCGGGGTGGTGGTGCCATTTTTGAGCAGGTGGTCGTAAAAGCAGGCCACGTAGTGCATCAACCGGATCGGCATAGTGCGATCAACAGTCGATTGAAACTCTAGCAGGATGTAAAGATAAATCTCTTGTGTGAGGCCTTCCCAGGTGATCTCCACCGACCACACCACGTCTTCAAATTTCTCCTCGAACAGGGGCGTGATGTAGTTGCCGCTGTGATTTTGAAGCGTCGAGAAATTCATCAGTTGGGCGATTTCTGGAGGTGCAAACCCTTCCATCAACTGCTGAACGAACTCAGGGTAGCTGAGTAGTCCGTGCATGCCGGTACCAGGGGGGGATAACCTCGCTCATATCTGTATTCGAATAATTCGAATAATTTTCAGCCTGTGTGTATTATGACAACAACACACATGCCGAAAGGAGAGAATCTGTGGCCGTCATGTCAACACTGCTTCCCAGTGAAGAGGAAGCGACATTAGCAAAATTATCAAGCCGAGAGCTAGCCGCTTACGTTGAGACCGCCGCCTCTTCCCAGCAGGTCGCTATATCTGACAAAGAGGGTCGGCTTCATCAAGTGGAAGTCCCTGTCAGCGCCTTGCGTCTCTTGGTGGATATCCTGATAGAGCTTGGTGATGGCAATACCGTGAAGCTCATTCCCGTTCATGCTGAAATGACCACCCAAGAAGCAGCCGATATGCTGGGGATGTCGCGTCCTACGCTGATCAAGATATTAGATGAAGGCCATATTCCGTATCATCGCTCAGGGAACCGTAGAAAGGTAAAGTACAAAGATGTCATGCACTATAAGCAGGCAATAGATAACAAGCGGCTACAGGCACTCAATGAGCTGTCTGAGCTTGATCAGACGCTGGGGTTGGGCTATTAATGAGCTCCTTCTATACGGTTGTTTATGATGCTTGTGTGCTTTACCCAGCGCCATTAAGAAGCCTGCTGATACACATGGCAATAACGGATCTTTTTCGGGCACGATGGTCAGATTTAATTCATGAAGAGTGGATATGCAACCTCTTGGATAGCGCGGCGTCCGCCAGGACGCCTTGTGTTTTGCATCCTTACAATATTTCGTCTAAAGTGTAAAGCATGAAAGCCGAACGCGCCTACCAATACCGCTTCTATCCCACGCCTGAGCAAGCAGC
>NZ_JAKGAY010000068.1:0-3760 GCF_021532545.1 Halomonas sp. Cn5-12 | reverse complement strand
AGCGACCGGAGCGGAGGGCAGCGGCCTAGCTGCTATCTAGTGAAGGCGTGTGGAAGCAGGAAGGTTCTGGGGGTGATCTCAGAACCCTCGCCCAAAGCGCGAAGCGCGGCGGGCGGGGAGTGTCAGTAAGCGTTTTAAACGCTGGGGTTGAAGTCTTCAAAGGCTCTCCCCATATTCGTTAACACGCTATCAAACGAGGCGGTGGAGGGGAGAGTCAGGAGTGCATGACGATGTCTCTAGGCGCGATGTTGGCCAGCAGCAGTAGGTCAGCCATTCGGCATCTCATGGGGCTTATTGAAAACTACCGTGCTGGCAGGAACCGATGGCGACGCGAATGTTCATAGGAGCGGAGGCTTCCACTGCCCGGTTAAGCGTCTCTTAATAAACCAGGAGTATTCTATGAAAAAACACAAGGTTGGCGAAAACGCGCTCAAAGCGCAGTTACGTACCCCTATGTTCAAAATGCAGCAGCAAACGCCGAAGAAAGGGAAGGGCAGCTACTCTCGTAAAGGGCGTCATGCTCAAAGAGGGCATCGCCAAGCCGCTTGAACCAGCGTTTTGGCGATGCCTTCCCCAGGCATCGCTGCAGGCAATTTGCCAGTCTGCAGACTCTCATCAGCTTTTGGCCGACCGCTAGGTCGGCTTTTTTATGTCAATTGGCCGCTTGCTCCACAGTAGAGATACTGCACACTTCCATACGGTAGCCTGATTGGTACACGCTGCGTAGGCGCAGCACGTGCCGACCGTCCAGCTCTAACTTGCGTCGCAAACGGCTGACTGAGTATCCGTACGCGTCGACACATCGCCTTTGCCCCCCCCCACACCAGCTCCAATAAGTGAGCGCGGCTTAACAACTCACCCACTTTAGCCAGTATTTTTATCCTTATTAAGAAATGAAGAGCCCTCCATAAACCAAGGCGCCGATAACAACAAAAGCGGGATGGGTGTTAAAGCGCACAAGCGCAATCGCGGCCACGATACCGATAATCAGCGTGTGGAGGAGGCCGCTTGCCGCCATACTTTCTGTGAAAAAACCGAGGGTAAGCCACGCCATCATCATGGCAATCACTGGTCGTACCCATTGGCTCATGCGTTTAACGCGCGGGGAGTCGCGGTGGCGATATAAAAGCCCCAAAGCGCCAAGCATCAGCAGGAGTGAGGGAATGACCGTCGCGGCAACAGCCACAAATGCCCCGCCAATACCGGCAACTTCATAGCCCACATAGCCCGCCATTTTGGTGGCAATCGGGCTGGGGAGCGCATTGCCGAGCGCCAGCGTTTCAGCAAAGCCCTGTGACGTCATCCAGCCATAGCGACCCACTACTTCTGCTTCAATTAGCGGAATAATGGCGGGGCCACCGCCATAACCAATAATGTTAGGAATAAAAAACGCTAAAAAGAGATCCCAATAAATCATGCGGCACCCTCCACGCGTTTTTTACGGGATGGGCGTAGGAGGGCCGCCAGCAGAATGGCCCCAATCACCCAGCCGGGATGTACGCCTAGCCAATAAATCACCGCGCCTGCGATGACCGCCATAGCGATGCTGATTAGCCAGCCAAGGGCGGCTTTGGATTTATCGAAGAAGTCCCAGGTGAGCTGAGCCATCATGACCATGACTACCGGAATGACCGCTTGTCCCATACCGCGAATCCAGCCAACGTCGCGGTAGCGGCTAAAAATTCCTAACATCACAATCATGGCCACGATCATCGGTAGGATAACGGCAATGACGGCCGCCGCGCAGCCGCTGATGCCCGCTACCCGGTAGCCAATATAGCCGGGCATTTTGGTGGCGATGGGGCCGGGTAGGGTATTGCCGATGGCGAGCACGTCGGCAAACTCTTCATCCGTTAGCCACTGGTGGCGTGTCACGACTTCCGCGCGGACCAGCGGTATCATGGCCGGGCCGCCGCCAAAGCCGAAAATGCCGACGCGAAAAAACGCCCAAAAAAGTGCTGTTTGCTTCATACGCTCATTGCCCGCAGCGGTAGCATCACAGTAAAAAGCATCGAGATTGCCTATTTATCGTTTGTAGATTAAAAAATCGATTATTCTGTCTAAAATAGAATATAGGTGAGCCAGACAAGAGGCGTCAACACCTAGTCATGGAATCTCCGTTAACTGATGCCTTGCGTAGGTACGCAAAAGGACTCCGGTATGAACAAGCCAATGCAGCTTTCTTCCACGAAAGCATCTAGCTCTATCTATGATTTACTGCGCCGCGATTTGGTGGGGGGGCGCTTTAAAGCGGGTGAGAAACTCGCCATTAATACGCTCAAGGAGCAGTACCAGGTAGGGCTGAGTCCGCTGCGTGAAGCGCTTAATAAACTGGCGGCTTACGGCCTGCTGATCCAAGAGAATCAGCGTGGGTTCAGAGTGCCTAAGCTCTCACGTGAAGAATTAGACGATATTGCGCGACTGCGCACCGAGCTTGAAGGTATGGCGCTGGAGCGAGCTATTGCTCATGGCGATGCGGTATGGGAAGCAGACCTTTTGGCGGCGGCACATCGCCTAAAGCGTGCAGACATTACACTAGATAAAGGCGAAGAGTGGGAACGCCTGCATACGCATTTTCACCGTACCCTGGTGGCACCCTGTGGTTCAGTATGGCTGTTGCGCTTTATTGAACAATTGCACGACCAGTTCGACCGCTACCGCCGTTTAGGGCCGAAAATGCCGACAATCCGACAGGAACTGGATGAACAACACCATGAGCTGGTAGAACTAGCGCTTCAGCGCGACGCGACAGCCACAAGAGCACTAATGGACGACCATATTCACAAATCTTATGAGGTTGCCTTGGCGCGTTATCAACAGCATGCCTAGCGTATTTGCGAGGGCTTATCTGTACACTGGCGTCCAATACGTGGCGATGCCACGCCTTTTAAAGATCCATAAGGTGCAGGTGGAACGGGTATGACGCAAGCAGCAGATCAGCAGGTAGTGGACCAAACGCTGGCATGGGTGAGCCATTTTATTGTTGGACACAACATTTGCCCCTTTGCTAAACGTGAGCTGGATAGCAATACGATTCGTGTTGAAGTCGTGCGCTCGAAAAAAGTGGATGTGGCCCTTGAGGAGTTAGTGGCGGAGCTGGAGTGGCTCAACGAGCACCCTGAAGCAGAAACTACCCTGCTGGTGTTTCCGACACTTTTTAAAAGCTTCGACCACTACTTGGATTATGTAGAGCTTGCCGAGCAACTGCTAGTTGAGTTGGGCTACGAAGGTATTTACCAGCTAGCGACGTTTCACCCTGACTACTGTTTTGCCGATGCAGAGCCAGAGGCCGCAGCGAATTACTCAAACCGCTCGCCCTATGCCATGGTGCATTTGCTGCGCGAAGCCAGCGTTGAGAGAGCCATCGCCTTTTACGGCGACACGGCCGCTATCCCTGAACGAAATATCGCTTACTTAACAGCGTTAGGCAGCAAAACCGCTGAGGCGCAGCTGCAGCGATGCTACAACCTGCCTTAATTTGCATAGGGTGCCTAAATTAATTTTTATGTTTGCAGACCATTTTTAATGCAGCGTTGGAAGACCAGCAGACTAGCAACCTGCTGGCAGTAAGAAGAAAACCCTCTTAATAGCCTTATAACGACTTATGCATAACGTAAGTATCCACATAACCAAGAGTTAAGCTCAGTTCTTGTGTATGGAGGGCAGTAGAGAGGGTGGCGTATCCTGTTGATTGATCTCGCCAGATCACAACCAACATAGGACGGATACGCCATGAGCAATTCTACTCTCCAAGCCGTGA
>NZ_JAKGAY010000067.1:0-3952 GCF_021532545.1 Halomonas sp. Cn5-12 | reverse complement strand
GACTTCGGGCAGGATATCGGGCGCATGACGGTGCTCAAGACGCTGCGGAGCCGACTGCGTTATCCACGAGGAACGCCATGCTGACCGTCAATCGGCGACACTCTATCCACAAGCAGTTCCAAGCGACCCAGATATGTCGTGCCTGGCGGGTGGAAAGGCATGACAAAACGGGCCGTCAGCACCGATCAGCACGGTGGGTTTTGGCAATAACGGGCTTGCGAAAGCCAGCTTGCACGGGGCGAATGATCAAAAAGTGCTCGCTGGCGGTGATAGGGAAAGTGTCGGCGCCGGCTTCACGGATTCAGGACAATGCTTCCCGTACCAGTGCCCTATCAAGTGGTGAGCTCAACCAAGCACTCTCCCATGCGTTCAAAATGCATATTGCAACCTCGCACGCACTTCATCTCCGCTAGCGCCATTGGCTTCTTCGCCATCCATGTAGCTCATTCCAAGTCGAACATTCTTGTTGGCGTAATAGTTAACGCCCAGTGTTGTTTGCTTACCGTCAGTTGTGGCCAGCCCCACATCACTGTATTTTCCGTCGCCATCTTCAAAACGGGCAATAACTTCCCAGGCTCCTTTGGGCGATGACGGTTCCACTCGCTTGAACGCCCCAGCCTTGTAAGGACGGCTTTCGCCGGTGACAACCCAACCAAGCTGTACGTAATAACCATCAACATCCACCTGACCTTCCTCGGAATCGAAATATTCGGCCTGGGCATGGAAGGGCCCGGAAGCGCCGGCCAATTCCAGATTAAACGTATCGACCTCATTGGCCTGAGTGTCGGCATCACGCGTGGTATAACCCGCACCAAGATGAACAACAGCATTATTCGTTTGAACGGGTGCAACCGTGCCCCGTGCGGTTACTGCCGTGTTATTGAAGTCGTCGCTGCCATCGCCGTCTGCCTCGAAATAGCCGATACCGTAGGTCCAGTTGCTGCCTTTGCCACTGAGCTGGATGCCGCCGCTGCGACCGGGGGTATAACGCTCGGTCATGGCGGATCGCTCAAGGGCCGAGATGTCTTTTGAACTCGTTAATTGTTCCAGGCCGAATGGCTCTTTCTGCTTACCAATAGTCACGGTTGCAGCTGAGCCAAATCCCAGGTAGCGAATGTACAGGTCCTCAGCGTTCCCGCCTTTGGCGCCATCACTCTCAGCCACGTTGAACTGGGCTTTGTACGCCCAGTCGCCAAAGTGGCCCTTGGCGTAGAGGCGTGCCCGGCGCACGTCGAAATCGGTAGTGTCAACACCGTTGGCGTCAGACTGCGTGGCGTCGTAATCCCATTGAAGGCGCCCGCCGAGCTGAAAAGACGCAGAGTTATCCGACACTTTCACTTTGATACCGCTGTCGGTATCGATCACAAGGTCTTTGCCGCTGGTCGTAACAGTTCCGGCCTGTGCGGCGGAAGCTGCAGAAATCGCCAAAGCCAAGCCCAAATATTTCTTGCTCATAGTGGTTTTTTCCTTTCAGTTTGCTTGTGGGTATTGAAGAATCAATGGAAAGTCTATTTGGTAAAGATTGCAGTTTGTTTACAAATGATGCATCGAAACAGGGCATCGGTTCGGGCCTGTGACAGGTTTTGGCGCGCTGCGTGTTGCGGCCCTATTCTTGGTCAAGCTAAGAGTTCGCCGCTTAAGTCCCAGGACTCTGACAAATAACAATGGGTAAGCGGATTAAATGGTTGATCTTACCTTTGCATGAGAGTGAGACAGACCGGCATCTCATCGGATTATCTGGTTGATGCTTCACCTACTGCTGGTGCATGTTTCCTTCGCTAATTCCAGCAAGAACCCCACACGCCTCAACTTCCCGGTCATCGTTGCAACTCGCTCTCAGTGAAACGAGTTGTTTCTCAAGCGCCTGTAGAGCGGTTATCTGCGAGCGCACATGAGAGATGTGATCATCGAGCAAGGCGTTGACGGCGGTACAAGGCTGATGAGGGTCGTCCTGATAGCGCTTTAGTTCGTGAATTTCTGCCAGTGACAGATCCAGGATGCGGCAGCGACGAATAAAGGCCAGCCGCTCAACGTGTTTCTCGGTATAGACACGGTAACCGTTCTCCTGCCGACCAGGCGGCGGCAACAAGCCCTGCCGTTCGTAGAAGCGGATCGTCTGTGTATCTACCCCTACTGACTGTGCCAACTGACCAATACGCATCGGGTTCCTCCGCAACGGATTCTCTACGCTATTGACCTTATAGTAGCTTTATAGTTTTAAATGGTACCACAACATTGTTCAAGTGGAGTCGTATCATGAGCAAATCCTGTGGTGGCGCCTGTGGCGGTGATGCAACGTCCGCAGCGGATACCGATATGCAGGCCTCCTCCGATGCGTCGGGGGAATGGGTCAGTGTTTATGCCGTGCCGAAGATGGACTGTCCATCAGAAGAGCGAATGATTCGCCTGGCTCTTAACGGCTTTGAGGAGATTCGGGCGCTGTCCTTCGACTTGTCCAACCGCCGGCTGAAGGTCGTGCACGACGGCGAGGTCGAACCCGTCACCTCGAAACTGAAGACCTTGGGGCTAGGAGCCTCGCTTCAGGAAACCGTCGCCGCAAATCCGGAGACCATCAAGGCCGCCGAGTTCTCGGCAGCTTCGGCTAAGCAAGAAGCCGGGACCCTGCGCTGGTTGCTCGGCATCAATGCACTTCTCTTCGTGGTGGAAATGACTGCCGGTCTGATCGCCCAGTCCACCGGCCTGATTGGAGAATCTCTGGACAATTTTGCAGATGCGGCGGTGTACGGCCTTGCCCTCTATGCGGTTGGGCATAGCGTGAAAATGCAGGTACGTGCCGCGCATCTTGCTGGTGTACTGCAGCTGATTTTGGCTGTGGGCGTGCTCGTAGAGGTGGTGAGACGCTTTGTATTCGGTAGTGAGCCTGAATCGCTGGTGATGATGGCTATCGCATTCGTCGCATTGATTGCCAATACCAGTTGTCTGCTGCTCATATCCAAACATCGGGAGGGCGGGGCGCACATGAAGGCAAGCTGGATATTCTCGGCCAACGACGTGGTGATCAACCTGGGGGTCATCACCGCCGGCGCCCTGGTCGCGTGGACCGGTTCCAATTATCCGGATCTGATTATCGGCACCATCGCGGGGGGCATTGTACTTAACGGTGCCAGACGCATTTTGGCGTTGAAGGGTTAAATAATGCTCATTATTGGCAAAAAGCTCTCGCCGTATGCCCTATTGTCCATATCGGGCCTGCTGGCAGCGTCTGATCAGGCTGTAAAGTGGCTGGTGCAGCAATCAATGGCCTATGGCGAGTATGTTTCGGTGACCCCGTTCTTTAACTGGGTGCACCTATGGAACACCGGTGCCGCATTCAGTCTTTTTGCGGATGGTGGAGGCTGGCAGCGCTCTTTTTTTATCGGAATCGCGGTAGTGGTCTCGATTTTCTGATCAAGCTGATCCTTGAAAATCGTCATAAAGGAGAGGCCATCGCTTACAGTCTTATCCTCGGTGGCGCCATGGGCAACCTGATTGACCGGGTCTTTCGCGGCTATGTTGTGGATTCCTTTGATTTCTATTGGCGAGACTGGCATTGGCCGGCCTTCAACCTGGCTGATATTGCAATTGTCCTCGGTGCCTTACTTTTCGTTTCCAGCAGCTTGTTGGGTAAAAAAGCAAACACCAATGCCGAGCCGGATGGATCTGACTGACACCTACGCCTATACAACACCATGACCGAACTTCCCGACAACATCCTTCACCTGCCGCAATACCAAGTACTGGGCTGCAAATCAACCGACGACGAAATGCACTTCCAGGTGGACGTGCCAGATCCCATCGCCTGCGAGGAATGCAGCGGTCAAGGCGGTGCTGCCCCAGGCCCGTATCGTGGTCGATAAGTTCCATGTGGTGCGCATGGCCAACGATGCCCTAGAGAGAGTGCGCAAGGGCCTCAGAAAGGAGCTGAAACCGTCCCAGAGCCGGACTCTCAAGG
>NZ_JAKGAY010000066.1:0-4349 GCF_021532545.1 Halomonas sp. Cn5-12 | reverse complement strand
GCGAAGGTCAAAACCGGCATCACTGTCCCCGAGTTCGGGGTAAGTTAATGGCATGAGCCGTATACGTGGCCCGTATGTACGGTTCTGTGAGAGGGATGAGGCGGTAACGCCTCACCCTACTCGCTGTGTAGGCCATTCACGCAATCATGGACGCCTTCCATCCGACTACAAAAAAACCAGCGTAAACGCTGGTTTTTTTGGGATGTGCTAACACTCTGCGCTTAACGCTCGAGTTTTTCCAGCTTACCCGTTTTGCCATCCCACTCTTCTGCATCGGGCAGAGGGTCTTTCTTCTCGGCAATATTGGGCCACACTTCGGCCAACTCCGCGTTGATCTCGATAAACTGCTCTTGGCCATCTGGCAGCTCATCCTCCGAGAATATTGCCTCAGCAGGGCACTCTGGCTCACACAGCGCGCAGTCGATGCACTCGTCCGGGTGAATAACTAGGAAATTGGGGCCTTCGTAGAAACAGTCGACTGGGCAAACTTCCACACAGTCGGTGTATTTGCATTGGATGCAGTTCTCGGTAACGACAAACGTCATCTTGCTATCCCTCTTGCGAGACCGAGAAGCCTCCCGGTCGTGGTCAATCGTGAATGGTTATAAATCTGCGGTTTTTTATAAGGTAAAAAGGTATGGGCGACATTCTAGTGGTGCCCATACCCGGCGGCAAGCGCTCGCGCTCATCTGTTGATGCGATTACTGACGCTCATTATATCCATTGTCTATAGCAACTCTCGCCACTGATACAACAAGGTCAGCGCTTCGCGAGGCGACAAGTCGTCGATATCCGCCTTACCGAGCGCTTCTACCACCGGGTGCGGGGCGCTGGCGAACAGGTCGTTTTGCTGCGGTATCGCAGGGCTCGCTGAGGGCCGCTGCTGCTCGTCGACATCCCGCTGTTCGAGCGTCATCAGCTTTTCCCGAGCGCGACGAATTACCGGAGCCGGGACCCCGGCGAGTTGGGCGACCTGTAAGCCATAACTCTGGCTGGCGGGGCCTGCCTCGATACGGTGCATGAACACGATACCATCGCCGTGCTCCGTTGCCGTCAAATGAATATTGGCGATGCCCTCCGCCTGCTCAGGCAGTGCCGTCATTTCAAAATAGTGCGTGGCAAACAGCGTGAGCGCCCGAGCGTTAGCGAGATGCTCGGCGCTTGCCCAGGCCAAGGAAAGCCCATCGAAGGTGCTAGTGCCACGGCCAATCTCATCCATTAACACCAGGCTGTGTTCGGTGGCATTGTGCAAAATATTGGCGGTTTCGGTCATTTCTACCATGAAGGTAGAGCGCCCTCCCGCTAGATCATCTGACGATCCGATCCGGGTAAAGATGCGGTCAACCGGGCCGATCTCGGCGGCATCGGCGGGTACGAAGCTGCCGCTATGGGCCAGCAGGGCGATCAGGGCGGTTTGGCGCATGTAGGTCGATTTACCGCCCATGTTGGGGCCGGTGATGATCAGCATGTGCTGCTCTGGGGTGAGCAGCACGTCGTTGGGCACGAACGGTTTGTCGCTGACCTGCTCCACGACCGGGTGGCGCCCGGCGGTAATGGTGATGCCCGTGGCCTCCACCAATTGAGGGCGCACCCAGTTGAGCGCGTCGGCACGCTCGGCAAAAGCACACAGTACATCCAGCTCAGCCAGCGCGCGTGAGGTGTTTTGTAGCTCGTGCAGTTGGGCGTTGAGCTCGGCTAGCAACTGATCGTAGAGCCATTTTTCCCGCGTCAGCGCCCGCGACTTGGCGGAAAGCGCTTTGTCCTCAAACTCCTTCAGCTCTGGGATAATAAAGCGCTCGGCGTTTTTCAGCGTTTGACGACGGATATAGTCGGCTGGCGCATGCTGCGCCTGGGCGCGGGGTAGCTCAATAAAGTAGCCGTGTACGCGGTTATAGCCAACTTTTAGGTTGGCAAGTCCCGTGCGTTCGCGCTCTCTCAGTTCTAACTGAACGAGATAGTCGCCTGCGTTTTCGGCCATGCCGCGATGCTCATCTAGCTCGGCATCGAAGCCATCGGCAATCACGCCGCCATCCCGAATCACTACAGGCGGGTTGTCGACCAGCGCTCGCGCTAGCGTATCGGCCAGCTCGGGGTAGGGGCGGATATGCGGCTTGAGGCTATCCAGGGCGCTGCCGCTGTCGATATCGGTCAGCAGCGCTTCCAGCGTGGGCAGCGTGGCGAGCGCATCTCTCAGTCGCGCGAGATCGCGTGGGCGTGCGCTGTAAAGAGCGACGCGGGCGAGTATGCGTTCCACGTCCCCCACGTCGCTCAGCGTATCCCGCAGGCTCATATAGTTGGCATCGATAGAGAGTAGGGCCACGCCGGCTTGGCGGCCCTCGACGATCTCCCGCTGGCGTAGCGGGCGATTCAGCCAGCGCTTTAAAAGCCGCGAACCCATGGCCGTGGTGCAGGTATCAAGCACGCTGGCCAGGGTGTTATCGTCGGTGCCGCCGAGGTTGATGTCGATTTCCAGATTGCGGCGGCTGGCGGCGTCGATCACCACGGCATCGTCGCGGTTCTCTACGCTGATGGCGGTCACGTGGGGCAGGCGCGAGCGCTGGGTATCGCGCGCGTAGTCGATCAAGACACCGGCCGCGATCAGCGCCGTGGAGAGATGCGCGCAGCCAAAGCCACGCAGGTCGCTAACTTCAAATTGGTCGCACAGGCTGCGGGTGGCGCTTTCCAGATCGAATAGCCACTCCCCCTGGCGGCGTAGGCTGCGCTTTTGCGACCACGCATCGGGCAGGGTCAGGCTCTCCGGCACCAGCAGCTCCGCAGGGGAGAGGCGGGTCAACTCGGCGAGCATTTCCGCTTCGCTCTCGACTTCCAGTACGTTAAAACGACCGCTGGAGAGCTCCAGCCATGCCAATCCCCAGCCCGCTTTTCCGGGGGCAACGGCCACCAGAACGTTATCTCGCCGAGCATCTAGCAGGGCTTCATCGTGCAGTGTGCCGGGGGTGACGATGCGCACCACCTGACGCTCCACCGGGCCTTTACTAGTGGCTGGGTCGCCGATTTGCTCGCAAATCGCCACCGACTCACCGCCTGCTACTAAGCGGGCTAAATAACCTTCCGCGCTATGGTAGGGCACCCCGGCCATGGGGATGGGTTTACCCCCCGACTGGCCGCGCTGGGTCAGGGTGATATCCAGCAGCGCAGCGGCGCGTTTAGCGTCATCGAAAAACAGCTCGTAAAAATCCCCCATGCGGTAAAACAGCAGTACCTCGGGGTGCTCGCGCTTGATGTTAAGGTATTGCGCCATCATTGGCGTATGGGCGGGGCTGGCCTGTGACATGGGCGTCCTGATTGAGCGTGGCGCAAGCGGTTGGCCTGCGGCATGTTCGTTGAGCAATTTCATTGAGAAAGCTAAACGCAGTATTCTACGCTACCCTAAGGTCTTACATGAAGGAGTCACCATGCCCCCCAGCGTTTCTAGCCTCAAGAACCTCGATTTATCGCTGCTTGCCCAGCGGCTGGGGCGGCTTTGCCTTCAGCTTGGCGTTGAAGTGACCGCCGCAGAGTCTTGCACCGGAGGAGGCATTGCCAGTGCGATTACCTCGGCGGCAGGCAGTTCGGCGTACTTTACAGCGGGCTATGTGACCTACTCAAACGCCGCGAAAACCCGCCTGCTGGGTGTGGAGCCTGCCACGCTTGAAGCCCATGGAGCCGTTAGCGAGGCCGTGGTGAAGGCGATGGTGGCGGGAGCCTGCCGTGAAAGCGGGGCTGATTTAGCCGTTGCGGTGAGCGGTGTGGCCGGCCCGGAGGGCGGCAGCGACGAAAAACCGGTAGGTACCGTATGGATTGCCTGGGGCAGTGCTGGACAGCAGCAGGCAGAGTGCTTCCACTTCCCCGGCGACCGCCAAGCGGTGCGGGAGCAGGCGGTGCGCGAAGCGCTGGCGGGTTTAGTGTCGAGGCTGAGCGCTCAGGCGCAGAAGAAATAATCGTTAAAGTTGCCGCTGAGGATTTGTTTAGCCGCTAATCTTTGGCATACTACTGGCTAATTATACAGCTTGTTATGAGGAATTTCCGCATGGCTCAGGAAGACAACCGCACAAAAGCGCTTAATGCTGCACTCAGCCAGATTGATCGCCAGTTTGGTAAAGGGACCGTTATGCGCCTTGGCGATGCGCCACGCGTCGTGATGCCGTCTGTCTCCACCGGTTCGCTGGGGCTGGATATTGCACTCGGCATTGGTGGTTTACCGTTTGGTCGTGTCGTCGAAATCTTTGGCCCAGAGTCATCGGGTAAAACTACCCTGACGCTTTCGGTCATTGCCCAAGCGCAAAAGCAGGGCAAAGTGTGTGCCTTCGTTGATGCCGAGCACGCGCTCGACCCCAGCTACGCTGAGA
>NZ_JAKGAY010000065.1:0-4549 GCF_021532545.1 Halomonas sp. Cn5-12 | reverse complement strand
CCGATCAGCACGGTGGGTTTTGGCAATAACGGGCTTGCGAAAGCCAACTTGCACGGGGCGAATGATCAAAAAGTGCTCGCTGGCGGTGATAGGGAAAGTGTCGGCGCCGGCTTCACGGATTCAGGTTAATGAGATACGCGCTGATGAAGGGGAAATCGAATTTTCTGGTGGGCGAGTGCTCAAGCTAAACGAACAGCAGGGCGGCCTAAGCGACGATGTGATGCGTTTTCAAATCGAGCGCACCGTCGCTGCACACTTTGCCAAGCTGAAAAAAGTCAAGGAAAGCGGCATTAAAGTGCTAAGCCTGTTCTTTATCGACAAGGTGGCCAATTACCGCGCTTATGATGATGAAGGCAACGATGTGCCCGGCAAGTTTGCAAAATGGTTTGAAGATGCCTTCGAGAAATATGCCGCCAAGGCGCACTATAAAGATTTGATTCCTTACTCCGCTAGCGAAGTACATAACGGCTACTTCTCTGGGGATAAAAAAGGCAAAGGGGCCTCCGCTAAAAAAGTATGGGTGGATAGCACCGAGCGCGGTTCTAAAAAGGATGATGATACTTATACCTTGATCATGCAGGACAAAGAGCGGTTGTTAGATATGGCAGAGCCGCTGCAGTTTATTTTTAGCCACTCGGCCCTGCGGGAAGGCTGGGATAACCCCAATGTGTTCCAGATCTGCACTCTGAACGAAACCCAAAGCCAGTTGAAAAAGCGCCAGGAAATTGGCCGTGGCTTGCGCCTTGCGGTGAACCAACAGGGTGAGCGGATACACGACAAAAGCATCAATGTGCTCACGGTGATTCCCAATGAAAGCTACGAGGTGTTTGCCCGCACTCTGCAGCAGGAAATTGAAGACGAAACCGATGTCAGCTTCAAAGGCCGGGTGAAAAATGCCCGCGCCAAGGCGCGTGTACAGCGCAAGGCGCTGAGTGCTGAAGACGAGGCGCTTTTCAAGGCGATCTGGCAGCGCATCAATTACCAGACCCGCTACAGCGTGACGCTGGATACGCCTGAGCTGATTGAAAAATGCGTGGAAGTTTTAACGGATACTAACCAGTATCCTAAAGTTCAGGCTCCCAAGGTGCGCTCTCGCAAAGCCAAGCTGCACATGAATGAGGAAGGTATTCAGGGTGTGGAAACCGGTATTGATGAAAGCAACGCCAGTTACCAAAACGTGCCGGTACCGGATGTTTACGCCTACATTCAAAACCGTGTGCATCTGACGCGCGCCACCTTGTTTGCGATTCTTGACCAGTCCAATCGCCTGGATGAGCTGCTGATCAACCCCCAGGCGTTTCTGGATACCGTGGTTACTGCGATTAAAACTGAGCTTCAAGCGCTGCTGGTGAAAGGCATTGAGTACCATGAAATCAACGGCAAACGCTACGAGATGACACTGTTTGATGAGCCTGTAGAAACCTACCTGAGCAGCGTCTACCCGCAAACCAGCGATGATGTAACCACCCCCTTGAACAAAACTCTGCTGGAAGCCCAACCGCTAGAGAGCGATACTCAAGACCCTAAGGGCGACGCTTTCAGCTGTGTAATGAGCGACAGCGAGGTAGAAAACACCTTTGCCCATGAGTGTTCGCTCGACCCACGCGTCAGGTTCTTCTTCAAGCTGCCGGGCAAGTTCAAAATTGCCACCCCGCTGGGCACCTACAACCCTGATTGGGCAGTAGTGTTTGAAAATGAAGAGCGGGTTTACTTCGTTGCTGAAACCAAGTCCAGCACTGTCAAGACAGACCTGCGCCGTAATGAAAGCTTAAAGATTGAATGTGGGCATAAGCACTTCTCGCTGACTGATGATGTTACTTTCAAGGAAGTCAGCAGTTTAAGTGCACTGATCTCTCAGTAAACCACTGAAGGAAAGCGTATGTTCCAAACCCTGGCGTTGGAGAATTTTACCGCCTTTAAGGAAACCTCTTTCGAGTGGTCGCCGGGCGTGAACGTGCTTATCGGTGCCAATGGCACCGGTAAAACGCATATCATGAAATTAATGTATGCCTTGCAGATGCAGGGTCACGATGCGGCTGAACTGAAAAAGAAGCTGGCGGCGGTTTTTCGCCCTAGCGGCGATAAAGTATCACGCTTGGTTAACCGCAAAAAAGGCAGCAATACGGCGCGCATTAGCTTGTCCAACAGTGCGGCCCAGTCGTTATCGCTTACCTTTGATACCACTAGGCATCACACGTTTGAACTCCAGGGTGAGTGGGCTGTCGAGCGTTCCCCCGTATTCATTCCCGTTAAAGAGGTGCTCTCTTTCGCTCCCGGCTTTATCTCGCTCTATGATAAATATGAGCTCGCGTTCGAGGAAGTCTATTACGATATTATCAAACAAGCTTACTTGCCTGCCCGCAAGGGAATGCCACTCAATGATGAAAAGCCACTATTAGAGCTCATCCGCAAGACGGTAGGTGGAAAGGTGACATTAGAGGGAGATGAATTTCACCTTAGCGCAGGAAGTAAGAAGTTGGAAATGTCGCTGGTGGCAGAAGGGCACCGCAAATTGGCTCTGATTTGGCAGTTGATCCATAATGGCTCGCTATTTGCCAACAACACACTATTTTGGGATGAGCCAGAAGCGAACCTTAACCCTGCGCTCATGCCAGAGGTGGCTAAAATTCTGCTTATGCTTGCAGAGCGTGGTGTGCAAGTATTTGTAGCAACCCACGATTATGCCTTTCTGCGGGAATTGGATTTTGCGCGTCAGGAGACGCCTACACGCTACTTCTCCCTTGAGCTAACGCAGGAGGATGGCGTTATTGCACATAGTTTCAGCCGCTACCGGGACATTCGGCCTAATAAAATTGCGGACGAGTTTCAGCGTCTTTATGACTTGGAAGTTCGTCACTCGCTGGGGGACTTTTCGTGAAACCCTGGGAGGCAAAGCCGGAGTGGTGCGAGTCTGATTTATACTTTGATTTTTCTCAAGCTCGTCAAGTAATTAAGCTAGACGACCAAGTGGCAGCCGCTGGTTTAACGCATCTATTAAAGGGTGGCGTTGATTTTGTTGTGGAGTGGGACACGCAATTATGGCTGCTGGAAATTAAAGACCCAGAGAGCGGTGCTATTCCTGAACAGCATCGAGAAAAGCAGAGGCAACGCTTTCTTGCGGATATCGTCAGCCAATCGCTTATCGAGCGGCATTTATTCCCGAAACTGCGTGACAGCCTTATCTTTTTGGGGTTGGAGTATGGCGTCGTCAATAAGCCGCTGCGCTATATTACCTTAATAGGTTTGAGTGACTTAGAGCCTGCTCAGTTAGCAGGTTTACGAGACAGGCTCTGGCGAACAGAATGGGTGTCTGGGCCGCGTTATAGCGGTTGGCGCAAATCCTTTGATGTGCAGGCGTTCAACGTTGATCAATGGAATCGCCTGATGACCAAGTGCCCTATACTGCGTATCAGCCAGCAGTAGGCGGCTTTTCTTGGCGTTCATTACCCTACACAAACCCCATTGGCTGGCGCTGCCCTTGCTGTTCGCGCTCTTCCAGCGTTAGCGCATCCAGTAGCGTATTCAAGCGGATGGGCAGCCCTCGTAAGTCCAGTTGGTCTAGCGCTGTACGCACGTTGCCGGGGGTTAGGCGGCGCTGGGCTAGGTGGTTGGCGGGAATGGTGGCTAAACGGCGGTGGTCGCGTTCGGGTAGAACGGCTTTCAGCAGTTCGCGCAGCGGCTCGGGGGCTAGCGTTAGCTTTAGGTGTTGCCGACACCATAACGTAGTGATGACTACCACTCGCCACTGTCCATCAGCGACCCTTGCTCAACGGCTGGGTTGTAGATGTAGCACCAAGCGTCACCGTATTGGGTAGGGAGAGTCGTGCGGTTATAGAGGCCTTGGCTTGGCGCGTGGTGAAAGTAGCCCTCTAACTGGTCGAGCCGCGCTAGCTGTTCAGCGTTAATGGCATACACCTCCACCGCAACGCCTGTGGATGGCGTGAGCTTAGCGCCTGGGTAGGGGCCAAGGTCGTAAAGTGTGATCCCCGTTAAACGGTCTTGACCCAGCATATCTGCGCCGTTTAACCAATGATGATTGCGATGCCCGTGCTTTAACGTGCCGTACACCGCCACCCGAGGGCAGCGCTGAATGGCTTGGTGAAGGTGATTCATTGGGTTGCTCATCTTGATTATCGAGTGTCTTGCAAAAGGGTGACGTTACCAAAGCGCCGCTTTCTTGCACTGCTTTACAATGTGGTGGCGCTGTTGTTGCAAGCGTAACCAAGCGTTATCGGGTAATCCTGCATCTTTCAGTGCTTGCTGCATCTCTTTTGAGTCGGCAAATCGAAGCAGTAACTCTCGTAGACGTTTAATCTCTCGCTTGATAAACGGATAGCTAAGCTGGCTCTGCTGCTCAGCTAGCAGTTTCCAGTCACGAGATAAAAGCTGCATGGCGTTGTTTTGGTAGCCAATAGAGAATGCCGAGTTAAGCTCAGTTCTTGTGTATGGAGGGCAGTAGAGAGGGTGGCGTATCCTGTTGATTGATCTCGCCAGATCACAACCAACATAGGACGGATACGCCATGAGCAATTCTACTCTCCAAGCCGTG
>NZ_JAKGAY010000064.1:0-5051 GCF_021532545.1 Halomonas sp. Cn5-12 | reverse complement strand
GACAGCCCGGCGTGGCTGGTGAGGGTGCGGCGACTGGCGCGGAACTTTATGTTGGGCATGGCACTGTCTGGGTGAATGGCGATAATGGCTATATTGCCATGCAGGTCAGTGGGTTAGAAGTGCTTCCTGGGGCCGGTCTCACGGATTCAGGATTAAGAATAAATCCATCGGCATATATCTCTCGCTGCTTGGACTTAGCGTATAAATCTTCTCCTAGCTTTAGCGTAATTGATTTACGCTTAACTTCGTTTATTTCGTTAACATCAATCGTTACCTTGGCGGTGACGCCTTTAGGCTTGGCGTCGATACGATCAAGCTGCACAAAGGCTTGGTTGTAGCTGACATCGGGCTCGACACCATCCACTTCAATCTGCTTAACCAGCCCCAGGTCATAGGCCTGCACCGGGTCTAGTTTATACAGTAGGTTATAGGGGTTTTTATGAGTGGCCGAATAGCGCAAAGTGCATAACGGGTTGAGGTCGCGCAGTGCCTTACGACGGATCTCCGTTTCAAAATTTTGCGGCTCATCCACAATCACAATCGGCTTCACCGCTTTGATATATTCAATCGGCGCGAAAGCTCTTTCACCCTGCTGATTGATCTTGTTGTTGTCCTTGGTGAAACTGTCGATATTGATCACCAGCACGCTCAGCGCATCGCTTTGGGCGAAGTGGCGCAGGTCGTTTAAGCGACCGCTATCGTAGAGCATCGGTAAGCAGGGCACGTTGGCGTAGTCCGCGGCAAAGTGGCTGCGGGTGACTTCCAGGTTTTTCATGGTGCCTTCACGGATTGCTACGCTGGGCACTACCACAACAAACTTCTTGAAGCCGTACACCTTATTCAATTCATACATAGTGCGAATAAAGGTGTAGGTTTTGCCGGTACCGGTTTCCATCTCGATGGTTAAGTGTGGGCAAAACTCGTCGCTTACCTGCCCCTCATCGCTCTTGACGGTCCAGCGGTCGGCCTGCAGCGTGGCAACGGTTTCAATGCCGTTGCTGGCCTGCACCTTGTGCACATTTTCCAGCACCTGCTGTTCGGTGAGCACCAACGAATTGCCAATACTACCATCCCCGGCGTAGTTCACGCTGGCAGTGGAACTGACCAGTTCAAACTCCCCGGTGGCCAGCGGCTGGCCGTCAAACACCTGCACGACCGACTGCACCGCACGCTCCTGGTAGGCCTGATGAGTAAACTGCAGCGTCATCTTGTGTGACATATCAAGCTCCTTAAATTACCAGCAGGCTGATATCCTGCGCGGCCAGTTCAAGCTGCAGGTTGCTGAGCTGTTCATCGCCTTGGGTTCCCGTAAAGCAGGAATTAAGCATAATCACTTGGGCAGGGTTGGCGTTAAGAATCTCGTCACGCACGGCATCAACATAGGGTTCAAAGCAGAGCCACAGGTAGCGGTCGTCTTCGCGTAACACCCGGTGCACGGTAACGCCGCAGGCCAGGGTGCGCGGCTTGCTGACGGCGTGAACGCCCAGGGCACCCAAGCCATTTTTCAGCAGTAGCTCGGTGAGCATGGCGGTCTGTTCGTCCGCGTGTTTTTCGGTGTTCTGCAGGGCATCGAGCTGCTGGCGAATCGCGCCGGGGTCGTTGAGTTCGCTGTTCCACACCTTGAAGTTGCTGGGTGCCAGGGTGAAATGGGCACAGGCCAGCCCTTCCGTTTTTTCCGGGTGTTCGGCTTTTAGCTTGGCGATGACTTTTTCGATACGGGCACGGGTAATATCCGCAATGGTGCGATAACCGGCCTTATACGCCTCGCTATTTTCTTCAAGCTTTTCGGGTAGCTGGACGCTAATGGACTGGCGGTTACCGCCGTCTTCAGCGTTAAGTTCCATTACGGCATGGGCAGTAGTGCCCGAGCCGGCAAAAAAATCAAATACAATATCTTGTGGTCGACAGGAAATTTGCATCAGTCGCTTAACAAGCCGAGTGGGCTTAGTGTAACTAAAACCACCTTGAAAACCTAAAATATCATCTAACTCCTTTTTTGACAGGGATGTATCACCTGCAAATTTACGGTTAAATATTGTTATAGGAACCAGTCCATCTTGGACCTCAGAAAGAAACCTCTTAATCATTGGGTAACCATCACCCTCACCCCATACAATTTCCTTATCTTCAATTTTTTTCTTTATTGATTCCTCACTAAATGCCCAATAACGTCCTTGGGGACGCGACAAGATCACACCGTTTGGCTTTGTGATTTTATAATCAGCACTGTATTCATTATGCGCTGTTATCGGATCTAACTTCCAAGGGCCTTTAGGGTTATCATCGGGATTCTTGTAAGCCGACTCTCCTTCTCGCGGCAAGAGGACACGGTCCCAATTATTTTTAAATTTTGCATAAGCTAGAATATGCTCATGGCTGGTCGAAAAATACTTAGAGGAATTTTTCCTGGTATGAACTTTTTCCCAAACTATATTTGCTAGTAGATTATCCTCCCCAAAAACCTCATCACAAAGCAGCTTTAAGTTGGCCGCCTCGTTGTCATCAATACTTATAAAAATAACGCCGTCTTCACGCAGCAGGTTACGTGCCAAGTAAAGACGGGGGTACATCATTGACAGCCAGGCGCTGTGATACTGGCCGCTTTCCTTGCTGTTTTTCTTCCACAGGCTCTGTTTGTTTAAAAAGCCTGCCTCGTTTTTTTCGCCGGTGCGTTTTTGGTACTCGTCCAGGGTTTCCGAGTAGTCATCCGGGTAAACAAAGCTGTCGTTGCCGGTGTTGTAGGGCGGGTCAATGTAAATCATCTTGACCTTACCGTAATAGCTTTTCTGCAGCACACGCAGCACTTCCAGGTTCTCCCCTTCAATCAGCATGTGCTGGGCGCTTTCTGGGTTGTTGGCATCCGGCCGTAGGGTGTGGCTGGTTTTCTTTTGAATTTCACGCCGTGCGTCTTTTTTACCTGCCCAGCTCAGCTCATAGTGCTCGGCAGGTGCCAGGCGCTCTTCTCCCATCAGCTCTTTGAGGCGCTCCAGGTTTAACTGGTTGTCGCTAATCACTTCAGGAGCGGTTTGGCGTAGCAGGTTTAAAAGCTGCTGCTGTCGCTCTTGCTGGGCATCAGGGCTGTGTCCTAGTTCATTAATCTCAGTCGTATGATGGCTTGTGTCCATTAGATTCTTTCTCCTGATGCGGTGTGGTTCTATCCTGATATTGCTTAAGTGCCGCTACACTACCTGCCAATGTAGGGTGAAGAGCAGTTCTGTTTCAGTGGTTTCCTTCAACCTAACCTGCAAGGAATCAATCAGTTCGTCGCGTTTGTCGATGATCTCATCTTCGGCATTGAAAATTTCGCGGCGTTGCTGGCGCTGCTGGCGTTCGAGAGCGGCGATTTTTTCCTGATAGGCGTTTTGTTCCTGTAGGGTGATGGCCTTACGGGCATCGCGCTTGTGCTGTTTAAGCTGGGCCTTGGTGTTTTTAAGGGCTTCTTCAGCGGCCAGCAGTTTATCGTCAGCCCACTTTTCCAGCTTGTCGCGCTCTTCCATAAATAGCCGCTGGTTATCTTCCAGTAGCTCGGCCGTCACCGCTTGCAAATGGCACTGGCTATTTTCGACCAAGGCCGCTGGGGGCTGGAGCGAAATAGCGCTTGGCACGCCCCGAGCTTCTACCGACATTAGTTTTTCACAGGCTTCTTGGTCCAGCAGTACGCCACTATCGGTCATGCCGCTAAACAGTAGCCGTTCAGTGGTTTCAAAAGCGGTAAAGGCTAGGCGCTGCAGTGTCAGCCAGCCAGACTGCCCAACCAGCGCTTCCACCTGCGAGAGCTTGGTTTCATGGCGTTGGTAATCAAAGGCGACACTTGCCACTGGCGTAGCTGCCTGACGAGCCTGCTGCAAAGCCCACTCCCCCAGCGGATGGCTCAAACGGTAGGCATGGGCCAGCATGTCCGCTTGAGCGGCCCCACGAATTAGTTGATAGTGTCCCGGCGGAGCGTGTTGACTCACATCACTGGGCACATCCTGCAGGGCAAAACTATAGGTTTGTGGCTCAAAACGGGCGCACTTGGCCAGCGCATAGCGGCTAACGCCCCAAAACCAGCGGCCTATTTTATCCAGCCGGGCTTCAGCTTCGTCCAGGCGCAGTTTAAGCCGGTCATGAACGTCTTCATCGAAGTTTTCTAGCAACTTTTCCTGGGTTTCCTGCACGCGGCGGGTAATCACTTCTTCTAGCTCGCTTTGCAACTGATTGAAGGCGGCTTCAATTTCCTCTGGCGTGCGGCAGGTATCATAAATGGTCAGAATGCGTTTTTCGAAGTCGATGCCGCTTTCAATGCGTCCCAGCACTTCATCAGAGGCACCAAACACGCCGGAAAACAGATTGAGCTTTTCTGACAGTAGCTCCAGCACGCGTTGATCCGCCTGATTGCGGGTATTAAGGAAGTTGATTACTACCACGTCAAACTGTTGACCATAGCGATGGCAGCGGCCGATACGCTGTTCAACGCGTTGGGGGTTCCAGGGCAGGTCATAATTAATCAACAGTGCACAAAACTGCAGGTTTACCCCTTCGGCGGCGGCTTCGGTAGCAATCATGATATCCGCGCCGTTTTTGTCTCGGAAATGGTCAATCAAGGCAGTGCGCTTATCAATCTGTGCCGAACCAGTCACTCGGTCGGTGCCTCTGTGCTCTTCCAACCATTGGCGGTAGATCACTTGGCTTTCCGGGTGGTTATTGGTACCGCTAAACAACACCAGCTTGCCCGCGTAGCCGTTAGCTGAGAGAAACTGGTGGAGGTACTCCTGGGTACGGCGCGATTCGGTAAAGATAATCGCTTTGCGCGGCGCACGATAGGCTTGCATGTTCCTGAATCCGTGAGACCGGCCCCCGGAAGCACTTCTAACCCACTGACCTGCATGGCAATATAGCCATTATCGCCATTCACCCAGACAGTGCCATGCCCAACATAAAGTTCCGCGCCAGTCGCCGTACCCTCACCAGCCACGCCGGGCTATCCATCATCGGGCAGTGCCTTGAGATCGCCGGCGTCGACAGCATCGACGGTCGCTTCCCCACCACGCTGGGCATGCGCACCAGCGACG
>NZ_JAKGAY010000063.1:0-5178 GCF_021532545.1 Halomonas sp. Cn5-12 | reverse complement strand
GCTGAGGGGCAGGTTAAGAGCCACACAACAGCACCAACACCAACACCAACACCAACACCAACACAGGGGGGGGTGAAGAACCCACGCCTCAGCTCATCCATTAACCTCAAGTCCGACAGACTGCTAGTAGGTGGCGATGCGCCTCGCGGATGCTCGGGTGAGGTGCATCATCCAGCCGGTCACGCAGGCGTAGCGTGGCAGTGCCCAGGTCGAGCCCGGTCAAACCAAGAATAAAAAGATGGCGTTGTTGTTCTGGCAGCATGTCGTCGTGTTGGGCAAGCTGCAGCAGGCGGTCCGCCATGTGACCGCTGAAGCGGGTTTCGGCATCGCGAATCGAGCGCCGCGTTAACTCATGAATATCTTTCGAAATAGCGTTGATCAGACGCCGGCGTCTAAGGCGTGTGCCCAGCCCTGGCAGCAGACGAAAGGACATGACCACGCAGCTGAGCCCGATCACCACGGCCACCACCCGGTTGGCGAAACTGTCGAACGAGAAGTCCATGCCGTTGCCGGGCATGGTGAGCAGGATATTGAAAATGGTAAATGCCAGGCAGTAACCCATGGTCGCCGGGTTGGTGGCGCCCAGCAGGCCTAGAAACAGCGGCGTGCCAAACAGCATGGCCAGCATCGGAAAGCCATTGGCCTGTGAGAGCAACACATGGCCGAATAGAAAGGCGCTGGGGATTGCCGCCAGCATGCCTTTGTAGAACATCATAGTGATCGCGATAGGGTTGTCACGGCTGGCGAAGAACGCGGAAAACAGCGTGCCGAGCATCATCGCAATCATGGCGCTCTGCCAGGCGGTGACAATCCAAAAAGTCGCCAGTAGCGAGAACAAAAGACCCGAGCGTATAGCGTTGATACTGGCGGCGAGGTGGTCACGGTGCCAGGCCAGTGGCGAAGAACGAAGCTTATGGCTTGCCGGTGAGGCAATCGCCTCGCGGGCGTCAAGCATGACCATGGCGTGACCGATCGATTCACGTAGCCCCAGGCGGAGGCGACGGTCGAGAGGGGCAAGGCTGGCTTCTTCTTCACTTTCATGAACCCGATGTCGTAACCCCTGCAGGGCTTTGCGGGCGTCAGCCACTCCTTTGACATGTTCGGCATCGCGAAAACCATTCGCTACCTGACCCGCAAGCTCGATACTTTCAGGGGCAAGGCGGTCAGCGTGGTCGTGCATCAATTGGTGAAGCGCCTGCAGGTTGGCGAAAAAGCGCAATGTGCGTCGCGTTAGAACATGGGTAGCACGCACTCGGCCGGGGCCCACTGGGCCTTCAAAACGAGCCGCCTGGCTGTCGGTTTCCAGCACGGCCAGCGGGGTGAGGCTACCGCGCAGGGCCTCCTGCATGGCAGCTATATCGTCGCTGGCTTCCAAGCGTAGGGCGGCGTGGGTGAAGGCCTCGTTAATCACCGTGTCGGCCTGGGTGGCCAAATGTGTGCCCACATGAGAGGGCCATAACAGTGCGCTGACCAGCATGGCGCACAGGGCACCCAACCCCAGTTCGGTCATGCGTGCCACAGCAATGTCGAAAATTCCGGCTGGGGTGCTGCCACTGGAAATCACCACGATCAACATGGCTGTCACGGCGGCCATGAGGCAGCCGTAGGTGTAGTTATTGCGCCACAGCGAGCCGACGTAGGTACACAGCATAATCCAGCAGGTGAGCGTGAGCAGTGCGGGCAGGCGTGCCTGGGCAAACAGCGCCATGATGAAGATACTCACGATAGCGCCCAGCGCGGTGCCACCCAACTGACAGAGGCCTTTCTCGACGACCATGCCACTCATGGGGCGAATTTGCAGAAACGCCGCGGAAATCAGCGCCCAGTAGGGGCGCTCCACATCGAAAGCCAGCGCGACGTAAAGCGCTAGCATCATGGCCAGCGTGGTTTTAATGGCAAACTTTACCGCCGTGGCGTTAGGCGTGAAGTAGGTGCGCAAAAAGGGCGGCATGGTTACGGCGAAGTGGCCTGAGAAGACGATTCAGGGTGGATGTGCACGGTTGCGGTCATGCCCACGCTTAGCAGGGTGTCGTCGGGTACCGCGTCTAAGGTGATGCGCACGGGGATGCGCTGGGCTAGGCGTACCCAGCTAAAGGTGGGCTCAACTTGAGGCAGTAGCTGTTGATTGAGGGTGGTGTTGCTGTCGGCAATGCCACGCCCAATGCCCGCCACTCGCCCATTCAGGTGGGTATTGCCATTCATTAGTACTACCTCTGCCGGGTCGCCCACCTTAATTGAGGCCATTTTGGTCTCTTCGAAATAACCCATGACGTAGTAGGAGTCATCGGCAATGAGCGCCATCACGGGCGTGCCGCGATTGACGAAGTTACCGGTGGTGAGCTGAACATTGAGCACGTGCCCGCTAACAGGAGCGACGACCTGGGTGCGTGCCTGATCAAGTTGCGCACTCTCCAACGCGGATTGAGCCTGCTTGACATCGGCTTCGGCAATGCGCGAGTTGATTTGGGCGATCTGCTGGGCTTCGGCGCTAATGGCTTGGCTGTTACCCAACTGGTTGCGGCGTCCAGCTTCCGCACGATTGAGTTCTAAGGTGGCTTGGCGATGTTCTAGCGTGGCTTGAGCGCTGTCGACGGCGGCTTGGTAGCGGGTGTCGTCAATGGTGAACAGCGTTTCGCCCTCAGCAATATAATCGGTGTCGGCCACTTCAAGGCTATTTACCCAGCCGGTGACATCCGGTGCAATAGTGACGACCTCGGCGTGAACACGAGCGTCGCGGGTCCAGGGGGTATAGAGGTAGTAACGCCACAGCCAAGCACCGGCGGCGATAGCAATGGCAACGATGATCAGAGTGAGCAAAATACGAAGCGAAGGGCGCATCAACAGTTCTCTCAAGGGCTGCTACAAGGGCTATATCACAGGCGTTCAAGCAAGACGGTAAACAGAAAAGTGGTTGCCGCCATTAAGATGACAAAAAGCGAGATATCGAACCAGGCTTCATACCAGAGTGCATGCTCACCAACCACCCAGTGCAGCAGCGAGCGAATGACCAGTGTGCCGATAAAAGCCATCAGCGCGTAGATCAGCAGTGGACTGAGATAGATGCCGCCAACGGCAATTTCTTGAAGGCCCATAACATCCTTACTTGGCAGGGTGTTGATAATGATAAAAGCAATATTAGCCTGTTAACAATAGACGGGTCAGGGACTTTTTCTCCCTTTAATACTCAGAATAAAGGATGAAATCGAGCCGGTTTAGCGATGCCATAATGTCGTTATCCCTGCAAATACTTGCCTGGAAGCCGCTCGGCCAAAAACTCCATAAATAGCCGTGTACGCTGAGAAAGTGTGGCTTGGCGATAGTAAACAGCGTTCACGGCTTGGGTTTTAAGCTCGGTATAGTCGGGTAAGATGTCAACCAGTGCTCCCTTCTGGCGAGGAGCGATGGTCATAAAGTCGGCCAAGCAAACAATGCCTTCTCCGGCGATGGCTAGTTCTATGAGCGTGCTACCGCTAGAGGCAGAGAGTGTTGGTGAGATGTGCAAACGCTTACCGTCGGCGCCGATGAGCGGCCACTGATTAAGGTGTTCTAACTGACTAAAACCCATCAGGCTGTGTTGCGCTAATTCATCAATGCTTTGCGGAGCACCGTGACGTTGAATATAGCTGGGGCTAGCGAGAAGTCGCAGCGGGCTATGTCCCAGCAGGCGAGCATGAAGGGAGGAGTCTTCCAAATCGCCGATGCGAATGGCTAAATCGACTCGCTGTTCCAGCAGATCGACAAACCGGTCGTGGGTATCCAATTCCAACGTAATGCCGGGGTAACGGGCACGGAATTCGCCAATGACCGGCACGATCACAAACTGCATAAAACTAGGGGCGGCGTTAACCCGAAGTCTTCCTTGAGGCTGGTTGTGGCGGTCGAGCAGGGCCTCTTCGGCCTCTTCCACGGCGGCCAGGATGCGTCGGCAGTGGGCGAGAAAGGTTTCCCCTTCTTCGGTCAGTTCCAAACGGCGGGTCGTGCGGCGCAGCAGCGTCGTGCCAAGCTTTTGCTCCAGGCGGTTTAGCGCACGGCTGACGCCTGACACGGTAATACCTAACCGTTCAGCAGCGGCGGTAATTGAGCCGCAATCCACCACGGTGATAAACGCCTGCTGCTCTTCCAGGGTGCTTTTCATCGTTGGTTTGAGGTACCTCGATAAAAGGTTGATTATTGATTTTAGCGCAAAAGTCTCTTGCTAGATGTTTGGTTTTTCTTTCCTGCTCTGCACTGCACAATACTCGCCAATTAATGCCCTGCTTACTTCTGTTAAGCGGGGTGGTCACGATATACGGTGAGGTTGAAGCAATGAAGATACTGTTAATCAATGGCGGTAAAGCGTTTGCCCACTCTGGTGGTGAACTCAACAATACCCTGCATGCCGTGGCGGTGGATACGCTGAAAGAGCTAGGCCATGAAGTACGCGAAACGGTTATCGAGCAGGGCTATGAGGTTGCCACCGAAGTGCAAAACTACCTCTGGGCGGACAGCATTGTGTATCAAATGCCCGGCTGGTGGATGGGCACCCCCTGGACCGTCAAGCGCTACATTGATGAAGTCTTCACTGAAGGCCATGGCTCTCTGTACGCCAGCGATGGTCGCACTCGTCAAGACCCAACCCAACAGTACGGAAGCGGCGGCCTGCTGCAAGGCCGCCACTACATGCTGTCGCTGACCTGGAACGCGCCGATTGAAGCGTTCGACGAGCCGGGTAACTTCTTCGAAGGCCGTGGGGTGGATGGCGTGTACTTCCCGTTCCATAAGTCTCAGGAGTTCATTGGCCTTGCAGCTCAGCCAACCTTTATTGCCAATGATGTGATAAAGGTGCCGAACGTAGAGCGTGATAAAGCCGCTTACCGCACCCACTTGCGCCGCGTGTTTGGTTAATTCGCCACGCTGCTAAAGCATTCACACACGCATCAACACAAGCGCCCACCGACGTCGGTGGGCGCTTTTTTGTGGTGCGCCAGGCATGGCGCGCAGCGCCAATTAGGCGCTATCCGGTCCGCCGTGGTGGTTGGCCGGATGACTTGGGGGTGAAAGTCCCCTACGGCCCCTGATAGCGGGAACCGTTAGCTGAACAGCAAGGGTGTTCGTCGTGAGGCGGAATCTGAAGGAAGCTGTAGGCAAACTCCTGGCCCGACGAACAGGAACCGCATATGAGGCAGCCACATCTGGGCG
>NZ_JAKGAY010000062.1:0-5343 GCF_021532545.1 Halomonas sp. Cn5-12 | reverse complement strand
TCCGGTCGTGGGAGTGCCCCGCCTGCCACACACAGCACGACCGGGACATCAACGCGGCGCTGAACATCAAGCATCAAGGCATTATCGAGCTGAAGGCGGAAGGGCTGTCCGTCTCTGCCCATGATTACCGCTTACAAAAGTGATATATCATGCTAGAGTCTCAATATGGACCTCTTCTTCAGCACGAACAAATTCAAGCTCAACGGCCTAAGCTACTCCGGTTTTCCAATCCTTATTTCTAGGGAGGGGAAGGTTGTTGAGGAAGCTCTGGACTTTTGCATAGCACACCTGATCAAGCGTGGAAGGGTTCAATCCAAGAAGTCGTGGGTCACCTACGGGAAAGCGTTGTATCAGTTCTTTGGCTGGTGTGAGGTGAATGACATTGACTGGTGTGATGTGGGCAATGACCGAGAAGCGACGATCCTGGCGGAGTTCCGTGATTGGAATCTGAGTCCCGAGGGTGGAAGCCTTTCCGCAGCAACGGTGAATGCGCGACTACGACTTCTTTGCGCGTTCTACCGGTATGCCGCCAACAGTGGTTGGGTGACGACTGTTCCGTATTCGATGGAAACGGTAACGGTGAGGCAACCTAAAGGCTTCCTCGCTCACGTCGATGCGAGTGGTGGGAGTCGCACGACCGCAGATGTCATGCTGAGGACCCCGCGAACCGTAATTCGGGTGCTGAGCAAGCATCAGTCGGTTGATCTCTTGAATGCTACCACCAATCCCACTCACAAGCTGATCATGCGGTTGGCGCTCACGACAGGACTGCGCCGTGAAGAGCTGGCTACGTTTCCGCTGAAGTACGTGATCGATCCAGTGATGTACACCAAGCACCGCTCCTTCATCCGGATCAATCTCGATCCGCGCGACATGACCATCAAGCGGAATCAGCCCCGGGGAATCGACGTGCCTCGCACCGTCATGGAAGCCCTCTGGCAATACGTCCTGAACCGTCGCCATCAGCATGAGAACATTTCTGGCCAGCGCCAGTCCGTTTTGTTCCTGACGGAATCCGGCCAACCCTACGCGAACGACGGGGCAGCCTTTCTGGGCCTTGTAAAGAAGGCTGGGGCGGCTGCCGGCATTCCTTACATCAACGTCCATATTCTGCGGCATACCTACGCCACGCATACGCTGTACGCAATGATGCAATCCAAGGCCCAGACCCATGCCTTGCTGTACGTACGCGACCGCCTGGGCCACGCCTCGGTCACATCCACCGAGAAATACCTGCACTGTCTCTCAGAGCTTGAGGATGCGCTGATGAACGACTACCAAAGCGAAATCGATCTGATCAGCAGGGAGATTGGCAGTGCCTAGAAAAAAACTTCAATCGACAGCCTCCCGCCCTGGCAAAGATGCCAGTGACAAAACGTTGGAACTCACGAGTCTACCTCCAGCTCAGATGGTCGTGTCCTTGCCCGAAAATGCGACGGGTCGACGCAACCTTGATTTCGCTAAGCACTACGGAAACGGATGCGATGTGGTGGTCTATGCCACTCAACGCGCACTGGATCTTATGGCCAGGGCCTGCGCCGAAAGCGATGGAAAAACGCTCAGCGCGGCTACTATCGCTAGATATCACCAAAACGGGTTATCAGCCTTTCTACCCTTCTGTGCCACAATGTCTGCCGCGTTGAAACGTGAGCTGCGCCTGGATGATATTGACCGTCAGTTTATCGACCAATTCATTGCCCATTTGCGGCAGTCGGATGTCCGCTTGTCGAGCCAGAAGGTTCGATACGCAACCACCAAGGCGGTACTGGCGGCGATGGGAGAATCAGGCTGGATTGCCAAAGATATTTTTCCGCGCAACCCCTTTCCAAACTCCAACCGATCAATGAAGGGACAGACCGCTTTGAGCGAGCCAGAGCGCCGTAGCGTTCTGCAGGCGCTAAAAACCGATATGCGGGCGATTATCAAAGGAAGTGGGTCGCTAACCTCAGAAGAACTTGCTGTCTGCCTGCTGGCCATTGCAGCGCGAACGGGCATCAATCCGACCCCCGCCCTGGAGCTCCTGACCGACTGCCTTCAGCCCCATCCCATCAAGTCAGACAGGTACGTGCTGGTCAGCTTTAAGCGTCGCGGCAACGCCACGCACATCCAGAGCCTGCGTCGCGCCGCCGATGTTGAGTCGATGGTGTCGGCGCTGCCTGACGTGGCCCGCATCATAGATCTTGTGCGCGAGCGCAACGACACGATACGACAGTCGAGTAACTCCCCGGCGTTTCTGTTTGTCTACGAGAGCCTATCCAGGAAAAACGCCGGGAAAATGGGCCGGCTGGCTCAACACACTCTCACCCGCGGCATTAAGGCGTTTCTCGACCGGCATCAGATAACCGATGCTGACGGCAAGCCTCTGAGGCTCAACGTCATGCGTCTGCGTAAGACGTTTGAGAACCATCTGTTCACCCTGTCCGGCCAGGACCCCTTCCTGACAGCAAGGCTCGGTGGCCATACCCCGAAGGTGTCCGACAACCACTATCTGGAAGCTCCGGAAAGGGCTGAGCAAGATTGGCGGCTCATGGGCGAGGTTCGAACTGAAGAGCTATTGAACCACGGCAAGGTTGCACCTCTGCCGACACAGAACACGCCGATAGCCCACTGTCGGGATACCTTGAACGGTGAACGTGCACCCAAGAATGGCGAGCACTGCCAGAAGTTTCTGGCTTGCTTTCGTTGTCGGTCATTCGTTGTGACGAGTGATGATCTCCACCGTGTCTTCAGTCTTTATTGGGCACTGGTCAGGATGCGCCAGAAAATGGGTGCGAGCGCGTGGAAACGGGTCTACGGTCATATCATCCGAATCATCGACCAAGAGATCGCCCCGCAATTTGATGGCGAGCTGGTGAGTATCCAACGGCAGCGGGCGGAGGTCGACCCACACCCCTTCTGGCGTGATCCGGAGCGCTTGGAGGACATAGCATGAACGCAGCCGAATTCCGTGCAGGGCAACTCAAAGCCCTCCATGCCGTCCAGACAGGAATGATCAACCCAAACGCGCTCATCTCGGGCATGCGTCTGGAAGACGGCTCCTACTACGTTCTGAGCCGCTACAGTGATGATGTGTGGACTCTGCCAGACAGCCTTTTTCCTGCTGGAGCGAAAGATACCCAGAAAAAGCTCAACTTCTTACGTGTGCCTGTGATGTTTCGAGAAACGCTGCGTGCCTGTACGGCGCATTACATCCTGAACGGCATTGAAGGCCGCAGCCGACCCAAGGGCATCACGATATACCAGTTTTTCCAGAGCGTGACATTGTTTCTGACTTGGCTTCAGGACCAAAGCATAGCCCGACTGAGCGACGCGACGCCGCTGATCGGGCATCAATATGTAAGCTTTTGCAGAGGGCTGAGGGGCCGAAAAGGGAAACCGCTTTCAGGTGGCACGCTGAAGCAGCGTTTCTTGGCTGTAGAAACAGTCCATATCCTCAGTCAGCAGTCCGATGACCCTATGCGACACCCCTGGCCGGAATCGTCAGCAAAGTACCTGGCAGGGCTGACGGGGCAAGGCAATCCTCAACTCCAAGAAGCCAGAACCGAAATCATTCCGGATGATATTCTAGGACCACTGTTCCAGTCGTCGATTGAATGGCTGGACCGGGCCGATGAGATCATTAGTCTCCGCGCTCAGGTGGAAGGCTGGAAGTCAGAGGATCGGAGTTTTAGGTTCATTCAACCGCGCCTGAAAAAACTCGGCTGGACGTTAAGCGGCATTCGTACAGCGGAGCAACACCTTCAAACGGCGTGCATGAGCATCATCCTGATCACCACCGGTATCCGCGTATCCGAACTCTGTTCACTGGAAAATCAGTGTGCGTTCAAAACGCTGGATGAAGAGGGTGAGCCCTTTCATTGGATGCGCGGCACCTCGTACAAGACAGGCGCGGGAGCCTGTGAATGGCTGGTAGCCGAGATTACTCACCGCGCCCTCACGGTGGCGGAGAGCCTGGTGCGCTCCCTGCAAGCGCAACTGGAACAACGTATTTTTGATCTGCGAACTGACGATCCGAAGGACCCCGACATTGCGCGACTGAAAGAGCATACCCGTCGTCTATTCCTCGCGGTCTCAACGAGACAGAACAACCGAGTCGGAACTCTTTCGAGAGATTCGATCATTGATCGCCTCAATGCGTTTGCTGCCCAGTGTGGGCTGGACTGGCGCTTTGCGCCGCACCAGTTCCGGCGCACCTTCGCGGTCTACGCGGCTCACAGCGCCTTTGGCGACCTTCGCTACCTGCGGGATCATTTCAAGCACTGGTCGCTAGACATGACCACTTTGTACGCCATGTCCCGGCTCCAAGATGCCGAGCTTTACGACAGCGTGGGCCTGGCCGCACTGAGCATCAAGACCGATCTTCTGGAGCACTGGCTGGAGCCTGATGCCATTCTGGTGGGAGGTGCTGCCGAACCAATCCGGGCCTTCCGCACGAAGAACGAGGCGCTGGCTGCCAAGGAGAATCGCGCTGAGATGGCTAAGACGATCAGCCCCCTAGTTCATCTGCGAGCCACTGGTGTCGCGTGGTGTACCGCCGACACCGGAGGTTGCAACGGTGGCCAGGGCGTAGAGAAAACACGTTGTGCTGATTGTGGCAATGCGGTTATCGATGAGTCACGTAAGGCTGTATGGCAGGGTATTTATGCACAGCAGATCGAGTTGCGCGACCTCACAGACATTGGACCTGGAGGAACCGAGCGAGTCGAGCGTGATCTTAAGCGCTGCGAGGCGGTCCTGAAGGGGCTTGGGGCAACTGAAGAGGATCTGGCTTATGTCGCAACCTAAAGATACTTCCCAACCCCCAACGCGGGGTGAATTGACCGCAAAGGCTATACGCCAAGCCATTGTAAGAATAGAGAAAGGTCGCCCCAAGGTGGTTAAGCCGGGACGCAAGCTCAGCATCCAGTCTGTGGCCGAGGAAGCCGGGGTCAGCCGAGCCACCATTCACAACAATCACCCTGGACTCGCTGAGCGTATTCGAGAATCCGGAAACAAGGCTGTCCGGGCACAACGGGACGAAAAGAATACCGAGCTCAAAGAGCTGAGAGCCAAATACACCGGACTCAGACAGGAGCATGTTCACGCCCGCGAACTCAATCGAGACATGGCTTCTGAAATGGCCACTCTAGTCGCGGAGAATCAGCGTCTACGAGCCATCGCAGAGAACAAAAAAGTGATCGGTTTTCCCTCGAAATAAACCTAAAGCTGTTACCTTTCTAATTAATCAATAAAATCAAGATCTTATTATGTTGTAACATAATACAAGCTGCGGTAATCCCATGGAGGCTTGCGTAAGTCCGGCACATCGTCGGCAGCTGCCTGAGAAGTGGGAAGCCTCGCCCG
>NZ_JAKGAY010000061.1:0-6423 GCF_021532545.1 Halomonas sp. Cn5-12 | reverse complement strand
CGTCGCTGGTGCGCATGCCCAGCGTGGTGGGGAAGCGACCGTCGATGCTGTCGACGCCGGCGATCTCAAGGCACTGCCCGATGATGGATAGCCCGGCGTGGCTGGTGAGGGTACGGCGACTGGCGCGAAACGTGACGTTGGGCATGGCACTGTCTGGGTGAATGACGATATTCGCTATATTGCCATGCAGGTCAGTAGGTTAGAAGCGCTGCAGGGGGGTCAGTCTCACGGATTCAGGGATGTGAAAGCCACGGCCGCTTTTACGGCCCAAGTAACCGGCCGCCACCATGCGTTTGAGTAACGGACAAGGCCGATACTTGGGATCACCGAAGCCTTCCTGAAGTACTTCCATAATCGCCAGGCAAACATCAAGGCCGATTAGATCGGCCAGCGCTAGCGGCCCCATGGGATGGGCAGCTCCTAACTGCATGGCCTTATCGATGTCTGTCACAGAAGCTGCCCCTTCCTGAACTAGGAAAGCCGCTTCGTTGATCATCGGAACCAGCAAGCGATTGACAGCGAAGCCTGGGGAATCAGCGATTATGACCGCCGTCTTGCCCAATTCGGTGGCTAGTGCCTCAACCCGGGCTACGGTTGCATCCGAGGTTTGCTCGGCACGAATCACTTCGACCAGCTTGAGCACGGGTACAGGATTAAAGAAGTGCATGCCCACCACTCGCTCGGGATGCTCGCTTACAGCAGCCAGCCGAGTGAGAGATAGTGATGAGGTATTCGAAGCCAGAATGGTGTCCCCATCCAGGCGAGAGAGATCGTAGAATAGCTTTTCTTTCAGTGCTGGCTGCTCCGGCGCAGCCTCGATAATGATCTCACAGTTTCCCAACTCGTCCATCGTCGTGGTCCGGCGCAGCCGCGCTATAGCCGCGGTTCGCTCGGCGTCGTTCAGTTTTCCTTTCTCAACCTGACGCAGCAATGCCTTGGCAATAGCCTTCTCGGCATCGGCCAGTTGAGCTTCAGCAACATCGTAGAGAAGGACCTCCCGACCACTACTCGACAGCACTTGGGTGATACCTTGGCCCATGGTGCCTGCGCCGACCACACCTAGAGTTCCTTTAGACATATAGATCTCCTATCCTCACGCGCCGCTTTAAGGAGACGCGCTGCTACACGTGGCCTTCGTAGCCCGCCGAAGCAACACAGCGTTATCCCCAGCACACGGCGCCTGTGCGACAGCACTAACAGCACGAAAGCCCACGAAGCGTATCTCCAGCATACTTCTGGTTCTACGGATCATCGCTCACGGTGGCCAAGCCAAAGATTACCTGCAGAAGCGCTAGCTTCCTGAGCCACCGATCACGCCCCGCTCTCTCAGACCAGCAAGTGTCTCTTCATCGAGTCCAAGCAGCTGGCTAAGCACCTCTTCGCTGTGCTCACCCAAGGCAGGTGGCGGTGTTTCAGCCGCTAGGCGCTGACCGTCAATGCGAATCGGATTGCCGACGAGATCGACCTGGCCAGCCTTGGGATGCGGTAAAGGCAGGCGCATGCCTCGATGGCGCACCTGCGGATCATCAAACACTTTGTCGAGGGTATTGATCGGCCCACAGGGCACGCCGGCCGTCTCAAGCTCGGCTAACCAATTATCCGTGGTGCGCATCGCCAACAGCTTGCTGATGTCCGGAATCAGCGCGTCCCGATACGCCACCCTGGCACTGTTCGTGGCAAATCGTGGATCGTCAGCCCATTCCTCACACCCCAGCACCTGACAAAAACGCCGAAACTGACCGTCGTTGCCCACCGTCACGATAAGATGGCCATCAGCACTCGGGAAGACCTGGTAGGGCACGATATTGGGATGAGCATTGCCAAGACGGCGAGGCACCTCGCCACTGGTTAGGTAGTTGAGGGCCTGGTTGGCCAGCACACCCACCTGAACATCCAGTAGCGCCATGTCGATATGCCCCCCCTCGCCCGTCCGCTTGCGCTCCCAGAGTGCAGCGAGTATGGCATTGGCGGCATACAGACCAGTAAAGATGTCGGTTAACGCCACGCCCACCTTCATCGGCTCGCCGCCAGGGGCTCCGTCGGGCTGGCCGGTCAAACTCATCAATCCGCCCATGCCCTGGATAATAAAGTCATAACCAGCACGGTGAGCGTAAGGCCCATCCTGACCGAAGCCGGTAATCGAGCAATAGATCAGATCAGGCTTGATAACCTTCAGGCTGGCATAGTCCAGCCCGTAAGCCTTGAGGCCACCGGCCTTGAAGTTTTCGATAAGCACATCGCACTGGCTCACCAGATCTCGGATAAGCTGCTGGCCTTCTAGCGAGGCGATATTCACGCCAACGGAGCGCTTGCCCCGGTTAGCGCTGAGGAAATAAGCGGATTCACGGGTGCCAGCCAGCCATGGCGGCCCCCAGGCGCGTGTATCATCACCGCTGTCGGGCCGCTCGACCTTGATCACTTCCGCGCCCATGTCGGCGAGCTGCTGGCCACACCAAGGGCCAGCCAACACCCGGGACATGTCCAACACTCTTATTCCCTCCAGCGGCTTTCGCATCGCCACCTTCCTTCTGTTGGCTGGTCTAGCAGAACGCTTGGATGCCGGTCTGTGCCCGCCCAAGAATCAATGCATGAATATCATGGGTCCCTTCGTAGGTGTTCACCGTTTCCAGGTTCACCATATGGCGTATCACGCCGTACTCATCGGAAATGCCATTTCCGCCATGCATATCTCGGGCATGGCGGGCAATGTCCAGCGCCTTGCCGGTATTGTTGCGCTTGATTAAAGAGATCATTTCCGAGGTACCCTGCTTCATGTCCAGAAGCCGTCCAACTTGCAGGCAAGCTTGCAGGCCCAGGGTGATCTCGGTCTGCATGTTAGCGAGCTTGAGCTGAACAATCTGGTTGGCAGCCAGGGGGCGACCAAACTGCTTGCGTTCCAGCGTATATTGGCGAGCGGCATGCCAGCAAAATTCGGCAGCCCCCATGGATCCCCAGGCTATGCCATAGCGGGCCTTGTTAAGGCAGCCAAATGGACCGCCAAGCCCACTGGCCCCGGGCAACAACGCATCGTCCGGCACAAAGGCATCGTCAAGAACGATCTCGCCGGTGATCGAAGCGCGCAGCGACACCTTGCCGTGGATAGTCGGGGTGCTGAACCCTTCAGTATCACGCTCGACGATAAAGCCCTTGATCTTGTCGTCATGCGCATCGGACTTTGCCCAGACAATCGCCAGGTCAGCGATGGGACTGTTGGTGATCCACATCTTCTGCCCCGACAGGCGATAGCCGCCTTCTACCTTTCGGGCACGGCTCCGCATGCCGCCCGGATCTGACCCGAAGTCTGGCTCGGTGAGCCCGAAGCACCCTACCAGCTCCCCCGTGGCCAAGCGGGGCAAGTAGCGCTGTTTCTGTTCCTCGCTGCCATAGGCCTCGATTGGATGCATCACCAGAGAAGACTGTACGCTCATGGCTGAGCGGTATCCCGAATCGACCCGCTCCACTTCGCGCGCAATCAGCCCATAGGCGACATGGCCCACACCGGCACCGCCATAGGTTTCGGCCGTTGTCGCTCCTAGCAGGCCCAGCTCACCCATCTCATGCAGGATGTCACGATCAAATCGCTCCTCCCGGAAGGCGCTCAGCACCCGAGGCTGAAGCTTCTCCTGACTATACGCGCGCGCCGCGTCCTGTATCTGACGCTCCTCATCGGTCAGTTGCTGGGCTAGCAGAAGGGGATCATCCCACTGAAACGAACTCATAGCGCTCTCCCGGTTAGTAGATTGCTGGTCAGGACTTGGTTTTATAGGCTCTATCATGAGCAAAATATTCTACGCATACTAGCTTTGTCGATATTTTAACTGCACGATTGCTTGCTCATTAACCACCACGTTAGACTTTAGGTGTGCTGGGCCCTAGGTAATGAATTTAATGAACGAGTAAACAGCCTCGGATATCGCAGGGGTACTTGAGAAGCTTCTTAGTGGCAGTGCCAACCTAGGAAAGGCTATTAATAGATAGCTAATATAAACTTATATGCAAAGCTCGCTGCTCGTCTTTTTTTCTGGGTCAACTTGTCGCTTAATTTTCTCGACAATGTGTGCACCGATAGGTATCGCCGAGGTCGCCGCTGGCGACGGCGCGTTGCAAACGTTGACGGTACGCCGAGTATTCACGAACAGGAAATCATCGACCAGCTTGCCGTCGTTGGACACCGCCTGAGCGCGCACACCAGACGGGTAGGGTCCAAGATCAGCGAGCGTCAGGCTCGGACAGTACTTACGCACCTCCTGAAGATAGCCCTTCTTGTACAGTGAGTTCTTCAACTCAATCAGCCCAGGGCGCAGATTGTCCTTGAGCACTTGGCGGATGCCCCGATGGCGAAACATGGTTAGCATGTCTGACAACGAGACGTCGGTCTTCCGGTAGCCCTCGCGCTTCCAGGCCAGTACCGCGTTGGGGCCGACCGTGACGCTGCCGTCGATCATGCGCGTCAAATGCACGCCGAGAAACGGCATCGACGGGTCGGGAATCGGGTAGATCAGGTGATTGACGATACGGTTGTGCTCCGGCGGGAGCCGGTAATACTCGCCACGGAACGGACAGATGGTAAACTCCGGTTCGATGCTCAACATGCGCACCACGCGGTCGGCCATCAGCCCCGAGCAGGACACCATGTAGCGGGTTGAGAATGTGCCTTGGCTAGTGGATACCACGACTTCAGTAATGCGTTCCTGTAGCCCGGTGACCGGTGTGGCGTAGCGGATCTCGCCTCCGGCGGCTTCAAACTCTCGGCCCATGGCGGCGGCGACCTCAGCATAGTTGACGATGCCGCTAGAGGGCACAAAGATCCCGCCTACGCCGGTAATGTTGGGCTCGCGCTCACGCAGCTCCTCCGCCGAGAGCCAGTACCGTTCCAGACCATTGGCCTCCGTGCGTTCCCATAGCGCCTGCATGCGCTTCAGTTCGAGGTCGTTGGTCGCCACCAGTAGCTTGCCGCATTCGTCGTAAGTGATGCCGTGCTCGTCGCAGAACGCCTTGGTAGCGCGATTTCCTTCCAGGCAGAAACGCGCCTTGAGGCTGCCCGGGGTGTAGTAGACCCCGGCGTGGATCACGCCGCTGTTGTGGCCGGTCTGGTGGCGGGCCGGGCCTACCTCCTTCTCGATCAGCAGCATCTTCTTGTCGGGATAGGCCCGGATGAGCTGCATGGCAGTAGACAGCCCAAGGATCCCCCCCCCAATGATAATGAAATCGTACATGCGTATCTCAATGGACAAAGGAAAGACAGGGCCACCGCTGGGCGGTGGCCGGAATGTCACACCTGGCGCGGCTGACGCAGCGTTTTGGCATGGGTGAAATAACCGCGTTGGCGCATCAGCTCGCGACGCAAGTCGGGGTGCGGCGTAAAGCGATCACGGCCGTGTAGCCAGAAATGGTTATTAATCAAAAGGAAACTTCCAGTGGGCACGGGAATCGACAGCTTGTGTGCGCTCCCCTCCAAGGAATCGGAAAGATTGGCCAGCCAGTTGCCCTCCTCGAAGTTTTTCGGCTGTATGAACTGATCGATGTAGGACATGATCGGGCGACCCTCGCTATCCACATCGAATACGGGATGGAAGATATCGCGGTCGACATTCTTACTCGGCGGTGCAGTCCAGCGCATCTCGCGACGGGCCAACGGATGGGGGTAGAAGGTGTCGAGGCCTTCCCAATCATCGAGATGCAACAACAGTGAATTGCCACCCTGCATGTTCTGCTCGTCAATCTTCATCATCAGCACGTAGTCGGTGTCCTGTTCGACAAACGTACCGTCGTTATGCAGTTCCATCACTCGGTGCGGCTGGCGTAAGTAGCTATCTGAATTATCGACGTTCTGCACCACGAAGCGCGCATAATACTGGCCGCTCATGGCATCAAAGTTGGAGCGCCCCATCAGGTGGGCAACCGCTGTGGCGAATTTCACCATATCGTCGGCCTGATCAACCTGATCTAGCCCCTCCGGTGTCACCATGAATGCACCTGTCTCTCGGTCCACCAGGGTATCGACCATTACCGGCTGCAAGGTGTTATGACACAGGTCATCAAGGATCTTAGCCACGCGAAATCGCAGAAAGGACTTGTACTCCAGAGCCTGAATAGGCCAGTCCGCCACTGCCTCGAGAAACGCATTCACCGTCTCTTCCGGGAAGCTCAGATGCAGCAGGCGCTGCGACTGCGGCGACCGATCAAGGGTAAAACCGTAATGTTGCTGTGTGTGGATATTGGCTGGAGCGTTCATAGGACACCTCGATCTAGAAAAGGATGAGATCAAACCTGCACTCAAAAAATATCTATATTTCTACCTGAATCCGTGAGACCGCCCCCCGGAAGCACTTCTAACCCACTGACCTGCATGGCAATATAGCCATTATCGCCATTCACCCAGACAGTGCCATGCCCAACATAAAGTTCCGCGCCAGTCGCCGC
>NZ_JAKGAY010000060.1:0-6474 GCF_021532545.1 Halomonas sp. Cn5-12 | reverse complement strand
ACTCCTTCGAGGTGATGCGGGCACGAATGCTCTACACCACGAAGCACAAGAAGAAGGCACCGACTGCGAAGGTCTCTCCTTTCTACAAGAAAACCATCGGTTACGGACTGCCGGACTTCGCAGAGGAGCTCAACTACGGAGTCGATCTATCAACCATCTGAGGGTGGTATCAGATTGATGGGGTGAAGGTGCCCCATCAACCATTAAATCCGTATACCCAAAAAATCTTAACCACGTCACTACTGGACGTGCTGATTATTTGCTTCTAAAGTGGATTTGGTAGGTAGGCAATGAGCCACCTGCTCAATCATTAAGCACGTTAAGGATATGAACGATGGCAACTGGCACTGTCAAGTGGTTCAACGACACCAAAGGTTACGGCTTCATCTCTCCCGATGACGGCGGTGACGATCTCTTTGCCCACTTCTCCGAAATTCAAGCTGAAGGTTTTAAGACCCTGCAAGATGGTCAGAAAGTCAGTTTCGAGGTGACTCAGGGTAAAAAAGGCCTTCAGGCCTCCAACATTCGCGTTGCTTGAACCGCACCGAATGGATAAAGGCCCGGAATACGGGCCTTTTTTTATAGGTTGGGGTTTACTTCTTAAGACGATGTATCCAACGTGTCATCCGAGGAGCTTTCGGCCTCTTGCGCTTCGCTATCGTCACTGCTGGGGCGCTCACTCTCCAAGGCTTGGAACTGCTCTTCTAGGCGCTGCTGGGCCTCTTCGAATTGACGTTCGGTATCTTCGATGAGCGCATCCACATCTTGCGCTTCTAACCCACCTTCCACGGAAGAGCCTTCGGGTAAACTGCTTTCGCGCTCCCAGCTTGGCTCGATGGGATCGTTCTCCATGGGTGCCAGTTCGGGCGACTGCTGCTCGATTTCTTGAAACTGTTGCTCCAACTGACGCTGTGCCTCTTCGAAACGACGCTCAGTCTCGGCAATCACGTCATCGACATCAGAACGCGTGGTTTCACCCGGCATTGCGCTGGCTTCGTCAAGGGCTTCGCCGGGGTCGGCGGCCAGCGTCTCTTCGTCCGCCTGCAGGGGCTCCGAAGTTGACTCACTGACGGTGGAAGACAGGTCTTCCTGAACATTGGAAGGCTCAGACGCCTGACGTTCAATGTCGTCTTCCACCTGGGAGGGCGAAGGAGCATCGTCACTACTGGTGTCAGGTGCAGCGGCTGGCGTCTCACTGGGCTGCTCGGCCGCGCTCTCTTCCGGTACGACGTTTGCCTCTTCTTGACTGTCGCCGCAGGCACTCAGCAGTAGGGCCAAACTGGCCAGTAGCGGCATCCATACACGGTAGCTCATCGAGTCGTACTCCTTAATGGTTCGAATTCATTAGTGGCGGTCGTTGGCAGACAACAGCGAACAGCCTTCTGGTAAGCGTACCTTCAACGCTAGCGGGACGACTTCAGCGGTGAATCGTTGATAGCGTTTTGCCTCACCATCCAGGGTCAGAGGCCAAGGTTCATCATCGGACCGAGTGGTAACGGTCAACTGGCTGGCAGTGAAGTAGCGCACATAACGCCCTTCTGCGGGGAACTGCTGTAGCTCGCCGAGCAGCGCAGGGAGCTCCGTCACCGAATGAAAATCTTTGACTAGCAGAACGTCCAATCGCCCATCATCAAGCTTGGCACGAGGGGCCAGCACCTGCCCCCCACCCGATTGACGCCCATTGCCCAGTGCCAGCAGCAGCAGTGACGCGGCCTGCTCATGATCGCCCCAGTGCAACGTGCCGCGATAACTGCGATGCCGCCACGCCTTGAGCGCCCCCATCAGTGAGTAGGCTCCTCCCCCTAACATGCGTTTTAACGTTTTGGGGGTAGAGGAGGTAATTTCTGCGCCGAAACCACCAGTGGTCATATTGATGTAATAGCATACCGACGGTTCGCCACTGGTTTCTGCTGTCATACGAATCACATCGATGGGCGCAGACGGCAAGCGAACGGCATCCGCCAGTGCGCGATCCGGCTTCAAAGGTAACCCCACCGAAGTGGCAAAATCATTCGCGCTGCCCATCGGCACCACGCCCAAGCTCGGACGATGGTCATGGGGGATGCGCATTAGCCCGTTAACCACTTCGTTTACCGTGCCATCGCCGCCACAAGCAATCACACTGGTAGCTCCTAGTTCAACGGCTTGGGCCGCAAACTCGGCGGCATCGCCACCTTCCCAAGTAGCGCGAACAATCATCGGCGTCCCTGCCTTGCGCTGCGCTTCAACGGCCTCGCGTAGCGCCGGATTTCCGGCAGACTGACCGTTAATAATCAGTAAATAACACTGCTGTGAATCTGTCACCGGTGTCTTCCCTCTCCATGGTTAATTCACTGGATGCACGTTATGCCAGCGCTTTCTCGACCACCTCGAACACGTTGGACGACAGCGGTTCTTGTTTGATCCGCTCTAGCTCCGCACGCATTAACTGCTGACGCGCTTCATCAAAACGCTGCCAGCGGGTTAAGGGGGTGATTAACCGCGCGGCAATCTCTGGATTCAGGCGGTTTAGCTCAATCACCACATCTGCCAACAGCGCGTACCCTTTGCCATCCAAGCGATGGAAATTGACCCGATTTTGCGCAAAGGCACCTACTAACGCACGCACCTTGTTGGGGTTCTTGATGGAGAACGCTGGGTGCTGCATTAGGTACTTTACGCGCTCCAATACGTCCGGCTGAGGGCGCGATACCTGAATCGTAAACCACTGATCCATCACAAGCGGGTCGTGTGCCCACTTTTCACCAAACGCTTTCAGCGCGGGGTTAGCCAAATCATCACGGTCGCTGTGTACTAACAGTGTCAACGCATGGCGTACATCGGTCATATTATGATCAGCGGCAAACTGCGCTTCACAAAGTGCCACACTCTCGTCGTCCTCAATGGACATTAAGTAAGATAGCGCTATGTTTTTGAGACTGCGCTGGGCAATTTGTTCAGGCGTCGGTGCATAAGGTTCGTCCGTGCCATTCTCCTTATACACGGCGATAAACTCATCACGTAGCGCCTGGGCCAAGGATTGACGTACAAACTCACGCGCGGCGTGGATCGCATCCACATCCACAATTGGTTGCTGCTCGGCAATATAAGCTTCCGATGGCAGCGTTAGCATCTCTGCCAGCACCGCTTTGTCATCCATCGACGACGTCAACAGAACCCTAAACGCCTCAACGACCCGGCTATCCATGACCTTCTCTACCCCGTTGCGGTGGGCGGCGATCAAGTCATCCAGCGCCAACAGTGCGAGCCTTTGCCCCGCGTCCCAGCGGTTGAAACCATCGCTATCGTGGGTCAGTAAGAAGGCCAAATCTTCGCGAGAGTATGGGAAGTGCAGTTTTACTGGGGCGGAGAAGTCGCGCAGCAGCGATGGAACCGGCGCCTCTGCCACATCGGTGAAAATAAAGGTTTGCTCATCGTCGGTGAGGTGAATCACAGCATCCTTGCCCAGCTTTTCCCCCTTTAGGGTGAGAGTAAGGTCCTGGCCGGACTTTGTACCCACTAAGCCCATGCGCACAGGAATATGCAGCGGCTGCTTGTCGGGCTGGCCGGGAGTGGCGGGGGTACGCTGGCGCAGCGTCAAATGGTACTCGGCGTTGGCGTAGTCGTACTCACCGTGGGCATCGATTTCCGGCGTGCCCGCCTGGGAGTACCAGCGCATGAACTGGCTTAAATCGATGCCCGATACCTCGGCCATGCAGCCCACGAAGTCTTCGATCGTCACGGCCTGACCGTCAAAGCGCTCGAAATAGAGATCCGAGCCACGGCGGAAGGCCTCCCAGCCCAGCAGGTTACGCAGCATGCGCACAACTTCCGCCCCTTTTTCATAAATGGTCAGGGTGTAGAAGTTGGTGATCTCGATATAGTGATCCGGACGAACCGGATGCGCCGTGGGACCTGCATCTTCGGCAAATTGCGCGGTGCGGAAAAACGAGACGTCTTGAATGCGCTTGACAGGGGCTGAATTGATATCCGCAGAAAAACACTGATCGCGGAATACCGTAAAACCTTCTTTTAGCGAGAGCTGGAACCAGTCGCGGCACGTCACGCGATTCCCCGACCAGTTGTGGAAGTATTCGTGGGCCACAATGCTTTCGACATTCTGAAACGCCGCATCGGTGGCGGTATTGGGGTGGGTCAGCACGGCAGCGGAGTTAAAGATGTTTAATCCTTTGTTCTCCATCGCCCCCATATTGAAGTCATTCACCGCCACGATCATAAACAGATCTAAGTCATACTCGCGGCCGTAGGTCTCTTCATCCCAAGTCATTGCCCGCTTTAGCGAGGCCATGGCGTGGTCGGTCTTATCGAGATTCTCTTGTTCCACCCAGAGCTGTAACGTCACGTTACGGCCACTCATGGTGGTGAAGTGATCTTCGACCTTGGTTAAATCTCCTGCCACCAGCGCAAAAAGATAGCAGGGCTTGGGGTGCGGATCTTCCCAGGTCACAAAGTGCCGGCCGCTCTCTAAGGTGCCCTGATCAACTGGGTTACCGTTCGCCAACAGCACTGGCTCCCGCTGCGCATCACCTATCACGGTGACCTTAAACGTGGCCATGACATCCGGGCGGTCAGGGTAATAGGTGATACGGCGAAATCCTTCCGCTTCGCACTGCGTGCAGTACATGCCGTTCGATTGATACAGCCCTTCTAAGGCAGTGTTACTGCTAGGAGAAATCTCGACTTCGCTCTCCAGGGTAAACGCTGCCGGAACACTGGGAATTGTGAGCGTCTCATCGGTGAGCTGGTAATCGGCCTCAGCGAGCGCCTGGCCGTTGATCGCGAGCGCGTGCAGCGTCAGGTGTTCGCCGTTCAGCACCAGCGGCGTAGTTTGTTCAGCACTGGCGTGGCGCTCTACGGTAAGGCGTGCTTTAACACGGGTCGCGGTGGGGTCAAGATCAAACGTCAGCTCGGTATGGGTCACTTGGTAGGCGGGCGGCTGATAGTCGCTTAAATAAACCGGCTGCGGATCAGACATAATGCGAAACTCCTGTAAGCTTTAAGTAGTCGAGTAGCGCAAACGCTGCGCTACTCAATGAATATTTCTTATAATCGTTAATCGCGGAAATTATCAAACTGCAGCGGCAAATCAGGCCCTTCTTCACCGCGCAGTAGTGCCATCACACTCTGCAAATCATCGCGCTTTTTACCCGTTACGCGCACCTTCTCGCCCTGAATTTGAGCCTGTACTTTCAACTTACTGCCTTTGATACGCTTTACCACATCTTTGGCTTCTGCTTGGTCGAGGCCCTGCTTGAGCTCTACTTCCTGGCGCGCCTTCACACCAGACAGCACCGCGTCTTTAACGTCCATGCAACGTGCGTCGATACCGCGGGCAATCAGTCGGTTACGCAGCACGTCCAGCATTTGCTTGAGCTGGAAATCTACTTCGGCCTCAAGCAGCACCTTATCGCCTTCCAACGTGAAGCTGGCATCAACGCCTTTAAAGTCAAACCGTGACTGGACTTCACGGTTTGCTTGGTCAACCGCATTGGCGGCTTCGTGCTGATCGAATTCTGACACGATATCAAATGAGGGCATGACACTATTCCTGACAAGACATGACCCACCATTCTAGAGCAGCAAGCCCCCAACCGGCCAATTCTCTTAGAAAAAGCTGGACAAAAACTCTGCAAGCCGGTCACATCAAGCTTAAAAGCTATACAAACACCTCTCAGGGCGATGTTAAATTGTGCGCCTCTGTCGTAACCTGCTGACATAGCCCTGTACTCTTTCAACGAGGAGAGACCATGAGTGATCGCGATACCCGCCATAAAGCATCGATGGAAAAACTCAAAGCGCGAGTGGACGAAAAAGTCGCCAATGCCACCGAGCAGCGCGGAATGCTGCTCATCAACACGGGCAACGGAAAAGGCAAAACCACCGCCGCCTGGGGCACCGTCACGCGCGCGCTGGGTTATGGCTACAAAGTAGGCGTGGTGCAGTTCATCAAGGGGTTATGGGAGTGTGGCGAGCGCAATCGGCTGGAAGCCGATCCTCATTTGAGCGTCGCTATCATGGCAACCGGCTTTACCTGGGATACGCAAAATCGCGAAGCGGACACCGCCGCCTGTCAGGAGGTCTGGCAAGAAGCGCAGAAAATGCTGGCAGACCCCGAGATGTATCTCGTGGTGTTGGACGAACTCACCTACATGCTGAAGTTTGGCTATCTCGATATCGCCACGGTCAAACAGGCGCTACTGGACCGTCCGCAGGAACAAACCGTGATCATTACCGGGCGAAATGCCCACCGTGAGCTGGTGGCCATGGCCGACACCGTGACCGACATGCAGGAGGTGCGACACGCTTTTAACAACGGCCTTCAGGCCCGGCGAGGCATCGATTTCTAAGATCGAGTAGGAGGGGGAGTCGCCTCCCCCGTCCTCTCACACCACCGGGCAAACGGATCCGTACCACGGCGGTTCCTGTCCCCCATTATCGGGCTGAGCTTCGTTCCGCTGAATTCGCTCGCCTGTG
>NZ_JAKGAY010000059.1:0-7198 GCF_021532545.1 Halomonas sp. Cn5-12 | reverse complement strand
CGGGCGACGAAGTCACCGGTAACGAAACCCGCGTGAAAGTCGTCAAAAACAAGGTGGCACCGCCGTTCCGGCAAGCTGAGTTCCAGATCCTTTACGGCAAAGGTATCTACCACGCGGGTGAGGTTATTGATCTTGGCGTGCAGTGCAGCCTAGTGGACAAAGCAGGCGCTTGGTACAGCTATAAAGGCAACAAGATCGGTCAGGGTAAGGCCAATGCTGCGCAGTATTTAGAAGACAATCCGGAAATCTCAGACGAGATTGAAGCTGAAATACGTCGCCAACTGATGCCAGTCGCGCAGCGCAAGGGCGAAGACAAAGCTGTAGCTGTAGAGGTACCAGAAGAGGACGCCTAACGCAGATTGTTAAAGGTTTTTACAAACCTTGTCCATGCGCAACACCTAAATTAAACTAATAAGTGCAGCCCCCGCGGTTTGTTGTTCTCCAAGTATTCACTTAATAACACCTGGGCTGGGGGCGGTATCTCAGCCTCTTTCTTAGTCTATCGTTCAGCTTATCGACCACTCTTCTTAGCTCTGTGTCAGACAAGGTTCGAAAGTCAGTCCCTTTCAGGAAATATTGGCGAATCAGGCCATTCGTATTTTCATTGGTGCCACGCTGGCATGAGTGGTACGTGTCACAAAAACAGATCTTGGCTGAGACGGTCTTAGTAACTGTCGGTGCTCGGCGAATTCAGAACCGTTATCCAAGGTGCACTGCGCCTCGGCGGGGTTCTAACAACCGGATCATCGTCTTGGCAGTTTCAGTGGCCGTTATCTTCGGTAGGCGCGCTGCCAAGAGGTAGCCGCTGTGTCGTTCGATCAGGGGAGAGCGCGTCCTGGTATTTGGCGGTCGCGATATAGAGGCGAGCAGCGTGGCGCTGGCATTGCTTTTAGGCAAAACAGCTTGGCCGGCGGCGCGGGGGCGGTCTTCATGCCTTCTTCGCACGTCGGGCAGGCATATTTGCGGCGCACATGACGGGTCACCTCGATCCGGGCAGGCAACCCGTGCAGTTTCTCAATGACCTCTTCACCGATTATCTTTAGCGCGGCACTGTCCTTGTGGCAGTGGTGATCGTTATCGGGCAGTTCATGCACCACCTCAACGCGCGGTAGTTCTGGCGGTAGCGCCACACGCCCGGCGCGCGTGCGACGATTAGCAGTTGAGGTCGTCTCGCACGTTGCGTCATCAGCGACCTTCCCAGCAAACCACTGACACTTCTAGCTACCTGTACACTATCTATCCAAATTTATCGTCAACTATCTGATAGTCATAACTTACCCACCTGATGTCAGCTTAACGATATCCCCAACTGGGTAAGAGTCTTCTTTTCTATAATCACTTTGTTTTAATTATAAAGGAATAAAATAAGCCTAGGTGTTTGGTCCTGGGGTGTGGTGGTTTATGGTATGAAACCTTGTCCGCGGAGGATCCATGGCTCAGGTACTTCATCAACGCGCCACGACCACGCACGCCATCCGAGAAGACATACAGCGATCGACTGAGTCGGTCGCGACGTTAAGTCGACGCTACGGCATTAACCCTAAAACCGTACGCAAGTGGCGCAGCCGGACCTCTGTCGAAGTTGTGCGTATGGGACCCAAAGCAGCTCGCTCCACATCGCTGACACGGTCAAGTCTGCACCGACTCTACCAGCGCCACGGTACTAGTCAGCGGCCTAGGGCTGGCGAAGCAACGCGCGAGAAAAAGTTCTTCAAACATTACCCTATCGGCTATTTGCATATCGATATTAGCGATATCCAGACAGGCGAAGGCAAGGCCTATCTCTTCGTTTCAATGGATCGAACGTCCAAGTTCGTTCATGCGCAGCTATACTAAAAGATAAGGGTATCCGGATTATCTGGTTGGTATGCGAGAGAGAAAGGTGGCCGACAAACTCAACCCACAACGGATTAGCTGGTTGATGGCTCGCTCAGTACGCTCACTTGCTAGAGAGCAGATACTTCACCAAACAGGCGATGCCCAGGACCAGCAGCAATAGTAGGGCAATTCCGATCACTGGCATTATCCAGCCCATCGCCCCCATCATCCCGCAATCGGGTAGTGTCGTGTTCATCGTGACAGAGCTCCCTGTGGTGTCCATGCCCAAAACCCGTGGTGCCGCCGCCCAGTGGCACCACGGTCGCGCTCATATCGTTCACCCGGCACAGCAGGACAACTGCGTCACATCCTTGGTGAAAGTCTGGGCACAGAGCTTGAGCCCTTCCACCATGGTCAGGTAGGGAAATAGCTCATTGGCGATGTCGTGTACGGTCATGCGTGCGCGTAGCGCCATCACCGCCGTCTGGATCAGCTCACCGGCTTCCCCCGCCACCGCCTGCACCCCCAGCAACCGGCCCGAGTCGCGTTCGGCCACCAGCTTGATGAAACCACCGGTGTCGAAATTCACCAGCGCACGCGGCACGTTTTCCAGGTCCAGCTCGCGGGTATCGACGCTGAAGCCTTGCTCGATGGCCTCGGCTTCCGTCAGGCCGACGGTGGCCACCTGGGGGTCGGTGAAGATCACCGCCGGCATGGCGCTCAGGTCCAGGGTGGCTTCGCCCCCGGTCATGTTGACGGCAGCCCGGCTGCCCCCGGCGGCGGCGACATAGACGAACTCCGGCTGATCGGTGCAGTCACCGGCGGCATAGAGCCCCGGCACCGTGGTGTGCAGATGCTCATCGACCAGAATCGCCCCACGTGCGGTTTCCACGCCGAGGCTCGCCAGGTTCAGGGCCTCGGTATTGGGTGTCCGTCCGGTGGCCACCAGCAGTTGATCCGCCCGCAAGGTGCCGGCGTTGGTGTCGACAATGAATTCATTGTCGGTGTAGTCCACGCGGCTCGCCTGGGTCTGCTTGAGGACCTCGATGCTCTCGCGGCGAAACGCCGCCTCCACCGCATCCCCTACCGCCGGGTCTTCCTGGGAGAGCAGGCGGCTGCGGGCCAGCACCGTGACCCGGCTGCCCAGCCGGGCGAAGGCCTGGGCCAGTTCCAGGGCCACCACCGAGGCGCCGATCACAATCAGCCGCTCGGGAAGGGTGTCCAGGGCCAGCGCACTGGTAGAGGTCAGGTAGGGGGTGTCGGCAAGACCCGGGATCGGCGGTACTGCCGGTCGGGCGCCAGTACCGATTAAGGCGCGGTCGAAGTGGACGACCTGCTCGCCGCCCTCGTTCAGCTTGACCATCAGGCTATGGGCATCGATAAACCGGGCCTCGCCGTGCAGGACCGTGATGGCCGGGTGGTCGCGCAGAATCCCCTCGTACTTGGCGTCACGCAGTTCCTCGACACGTCGCTGCTGCTGCTCGAGCAGCTTGGCCCGATCCACCACCGGCGCCTGGGCGCTCAGGCCTGCATCGAAGGGACTTTCCGTACGCAAGTGGGCAATATGGGCCGCGCGAATCATGATCTTCGAAGGCACACAGCCTGTATTGACACAGGTACCGCCGACGGTGCCGCGTTCGATCAGGGTGATCCGGGCGCCGCGCTCGGCGGCTTTCAGGGCCGCCGCCATGGCGGCGCCGCCGCTGCCGATCACCGCGATGTGCGGGGCGTCTTCATCACGGCCCTTGGACACCGATGCGCCTGCCGGGGAAGTGGGCCCACTGTTGGCCAGTCGAGCTTGGTAGCCAAGTCGGGTCACGGCAAACGTCAACGCCGAGGCCGGTGTCTCCGGATCAACGGCTACCGATGCCGTCCCCTGAGGATAGGATACCTCCACCGACTGCACGCCGGGCAGCTTCTCCAGGGCTTCCCTGACATGATCCGCACAGCGGTCACAGGTCATGCCACTCACGTTGAGTTCAATCATCACGTTTCTCCGAGTCTTCATTAGTAAAGCCGGCATCCTGCTTCCGCTTGTGGTATCGCGCGTAGAGAGGTAAGCCGATGGCCAGGGCGGCAAACAGCAGGTAATCGAGATAGCCTGCCAACGCGGCCAGGCCCGCCGTACCGAATAGCACCAGGGCGATTGGCGCGGCGCAACACAGCACCATCAACCCGGTGCCAAGCACGACGCTTAAAAATTTCTGCGAATCTTTCACGCTTATTCCTTCACCGTGGCGGGCAAGCTCGTAAACAACTCACCCGATGACCGCGATGTGCAGCTGCTTGATGTCACTCAGGGGGCGTATTCCTTGATTTGATAGAGCCGTTGTCACAACAGGCGTCGAACTGCTTCTTACGCCAAATCGCATAAATGGTCAGGCCGATGAAGAAGGCCAGGGCCGGCAATAACACAACGTCGAGATAGCCCGTCAGCCCCGCCAGGCCCACCGTGCCAAGCAGGATCACCAGGATCGGCGTAAAGCAGCACAATGCCACCAGGACGGTGCCGATCACGCTCACGCGCAGCAGGGGCTTGGGATTCTTCATGATCACTCTCGATCCGCTTGCGAGGATGTCGGGGTTGATGGATACCCAGCGTTGATGGTGGCCTCGGTCAATGCCTCCACCGACGTTCGGGCGTCGTCAAAGGTGACCACGGCCTCGAGATCCGCGTAGCTCACGTCGACTTGCGAGACGCCGTCCACCTTGTTGAGGGCGGCCTTGACGGTGATCGGGCAGGCGGCACAGGTCATGCCCGGCACCGACAGCGTCACGGTCTGCAGGGCCGCTAAGGCGGGCGTGCTGAGCAGGGCGAGTAGCGCGATGAAGGCGAAACGAGCTTTCATGGTAGATCTCCTTTTAATAGAACAGGGGCAAGATGTAGGGGAATACCAGGGCGATTAGCACCAGCAGCGATACGAGCCAGAAGATCGCCTTGTAGCCCGTCCTGACCCGTGGCACGGCACACACCTCTCCCGGCTGGCACTTTTCCACTGGCCGAAAGACGCGACGCCAGGCGAAGAACATCGCCACCAGCGCGACGCCGATAAAGAGCGGGCGATAGGGCTCCAACGCCGCCAGATTGCTGATCCAGGCGCCGGAAACGCCCAGCGTGATCAGCACCAGCGGGCCGAGGCAACACGCCGAGGCCAGGAGGGCCGCGACTCCTCCGGCGGCCAGGGGCCCTCGCCCCGTTTTAGATGTCCGCATTGACGATTCTCCTTTCGGGATGGGGGGAGCTACGATAAGGTTACTTCCGTAGCTTGGTACGGAGTCAAGCATCATGAAGAGACATGCAGATAAAGTGGCGGACACCATGACCATTGGCGGCCTGGCCAAGGCGGCCGGCGTCAATGTCGAGACAATCCGCTATTACCAGCGACGAGGGCTATTATCGGAGCCCGAACGCCCTCCCGGAGGTATTCGACGCTATAGTGCCGCCGATATCGACAGGTTGACGTTCGTGAAAACGGCGCAGCAGCTGGGCTTTAGTCTGGATGAGATCAGTGACCTACTTCGGCTGGAAGATGGCGCCCACTGTCAAGAAGCCAGTGCTCTCGCAGAGCACAAGTTAGGGGACGTTCGCGAGAAGATCGACAGGCTTGAAAGAATTGAGAAGGTGCTGAGCGAAATGGTCGACAGATGCCATGCACAACAAGGCAATATCACTTGCCCGCTAATTGCGTCATTGCATGAAGGGCTCAGAGAAGCAGAAGACCCAAGGGAGTAACTCACCTTCAGTTCGTTGAAAACAACGCGGTCAAAGAGTCGCGATCATCTATGGACCATGTCGACAAGGAAAGTTTGCATGACTAGCTTGCCTGACAACATCCTTCACCTTCCCGAGTACCACGTCCTAGGCACCAAGATGGAAGAGCATGATCTCCACTACCAGGTCGAAGCTCCTGAGCCTCTAGCTTGCGAGGAATGCGGCGTTGAGAGTGAGTTTGTCAGGTTCGGCAAGCGCGATGTGGCCTATCGCGACCTACCCATCCACGGAAAGCGGGTCACCCTCTGGGTGGTCCGTCGCCGCTACACCTGCCGGGCGTGTGGAAGGACGTTCCGGCCAGCTCTTCCGGAAATGGTAGACGATCACCGCATGACGCGGAGGCTTTACAACCACGTCGAGAAGGAAGCCTTCAATCACCCCTACGCCTACGTGGCTGATACCACGGGCCTCGACGAGAAGACTGTCCGCGAGATATTCAAGAAGAAGGCTGAGTTCCTGGCAGCCTGGCATCGTTTCGAGACACCCCGCTGCCTGGGGATCGACGAGCTGTACCTGAACCGCCGCTACCGCTGCATCCTGACCAACCTGGAGGAGCGTACCCTACTGGACCTGCTGCCCGGTCGCCAGCAGGACGCGGTGACGAGGCGCCTCATGAGCATGACCGAGCGCCACCAGGTCGAGATCGTCAGCATGGATATGTGGAAACCCTACCGCCGTGCTGTCCAGGCGGTACTGCCGCAGGCTCGCATTGTGGTCGATAAGTTCCATGTGGTGCGGATGGCCAACGAAGCCCTGGAGAAGGTGCGTAAGGGACTCAGGAAGGATCTGAAGCCAAACCAGCGGCGGACCCTCAAGGGCGATAGGAAGATCCTGCTGAAGCGTGCCCACGACGTTTCAGATCGCGAGCGGCTTATCATGGAGACATGGACAGGGGCCTTCCCTCAGCTCCTGGCGGCCTACGAGCACAAGGAGCGGTTCTACCACATCTGGGACAGCACCACCCGGCGTGATGCCGAAAAGGCGCTGGCCCGCTGGATTGACGACATTCCACAGGGGCAGAAAGAGGTGTGGAAGGATCTCGTCAGCGCCGTCAGCGGATGGCGCGAGGAGGTGCTGGCCTACTTCGAAACCGACACCCCAATCACCAACGCCTTCACGGAGTCGATCAATCGGCTGGCCAAGGACAAGAACCGCGATGGCCGGGGCTACTCATTCGAGGTGATGCGGGCCCGGATGCTCTACACCACCAAGCACAAGAAGAAGGTGCCGCAGATCAAGGAATCCCCCTTCCTGGGCAAGGCCACCATGACCTACAGCATGGGTCTTCCCGAGCCTGAGAAAAACTACGGCGTCGATCTATCAACCTTCTGGGAGAGTTAAGGGTTCGAAGGAGCAAGGGGGCTCCATCTACCACTTAATCCGGATACCCGAAAAAATCATATACCCGTTACTCAGATGGCTACCGGCAAGAAGCATTAGCGCTTGCTGATCGTATTGGCGTTGCAGCAGCGGCGCGTGAACTGGGAATACACGCGAGTCAGCTCTATCAGTGGCGATCTAAAGCACAGCTGCAGCAAGACACATCCGAGCGAGAGCGGTCGTTGGCAGAAGAAAACGCCCGCTTGAAGCGCCAACTAGCCGAGGCAA
>NZ_JAKGAY010000058.1:0-8019 GCF_021532545.1 Halomonas sp. Cn5-12 | reverse complement strand
ACCGATCAGCACGGTGGGTTTTGGCAATAACGGGCTTGCGAAAGCCAACTTGCACGGGGCGAATGATCAAAAAGTGCTCGCTGGCGGTGATAGGGAAAGTGTCGGCGCCGGCTTCACGGATTCAGGTTCTATCTTACGTCAATATTTTCCATGAATGGAGAGGATATTCTTTTTTGTAATGTATTTTTACCCGCGAGGCACATGAGCTATAATTGATTGATATTCACGAGGAATTGCGACATGACGCCTACCGGCTCACGCCCAAACTCGGGCATTCTTGGCTACCAAAGGCTGAAGCATGACATCATCCGAGGTACTTACACGCCTGGTGAAAAGCTGCTGATGAATCGATTGAAGTCGCGCTATGATCTCGGCGTAGGTCCCCTACGCGAAGCGTTGTCACAGTTAGTCAGCGAACGACTTGTCGTGGCAATTAGCCAGCGGGGGTATCGTGTAGCTAGTATGTCTATACAAGAATTGCGTGATATCTATGAGGCACGAGCTCATGTTGAAGGGATAATATTAGAACTAGCCATAGCCCGGGGCGGAGATGAGTGGGAAGCAGATATCTTAGCTAAATCACATACATTGTCTAAAGTAACGAAAGTTAGAAATTCAGATGAAATGCTTGATGTCTGGGATTTACGTCATAAATCCTTTCATGCATCCATTGCGTCAGGCTGCCAATCGCCATACCTCCTTCAAACTCGTGACTCCCTGTTTGATCAAGCAGAGCGTTATCGTCATCTATGGCTGTGCCATACAGTCTTCTCGGAAGATGCTCTTGAAAAGAAACGGCAGGAACATGCAGAGCTAATTGAAATCATATTGTCTCGCGATGCATCAAAAGCGAGCAAAAGAATGTATGAGCACTTGATGACACCCATCCCAATCATAGAAAAAATCCTCACGGAGCGCGGCTTTAATTAGCCAGCTATCATCTTGTCAATCAGAATCTAAGTTGAAAGGCTATTCTATTAAAGCCTTGTAAAAAGCGATTTCTGACATATCCAATTGCGAATATTGCCATCAACACAAAACTTTTTTCCAAACCTCGGCGGTCTCAATGACGAAGTGCAACACCTGATCCATCAGGTACGGTATTGCCATGACCCATTACTATTGTCACCTCACCGCTGAAGACCGAGCCGCCATTATGCTGATACGAGCCACCCACTCGATCCGGTCCATCGCCAGTCATTTGGCCCCTGGCTCTACCTGAAGGGGATTTCCACCGGCGACTACCAGGAGACCCTGGCGGCGCTGCTGGGCGACCAGGCTAAGGGCCTGTCGGCCAACACGGTGTCACGGCTCAAGAAGCAGTGGGAAGACGAGCATACCGAGTGGCGGCAGCGGGACCTGACCAACCGGCGCTACGTCTACTGGTGGGCCGACGGAATCTACAGCAACGTCCGCATGGATGACCGCCTGTGCTTGCTGGTGATCATCGGCGTCACCGAGCATGGCCGCAAGGAACTGGTGGCCGTCGAGGATGGCTTCCGCGAGTCGGCGGCCAGCTGGGAGACGCTGCTGACGGGCCTGCGAGAGCGCGGCCTGACCACGGCTCCCAAGCTGGCGGTAGGCGGCGGTGCCATGGGGTTCTGGGCGGCATTGAGCAAGATTTACCCGGAAACTGACCATCAGCGCTGCTGGGTCCACAAGTCGGCTAATGTGCTGAACAAGCTGCCAAAGTCGGTACAACCCAAGGTCAAGGCCGATCTTCACGAGATCTGGATGGCTGAGACGCGCGAAACAGCCCATCGGGCCTTCGATCGCACCCTGAAACGCTTCGAGGCCAAGTACCCCAGGGCCATGGCATGCCTGGCCAAGGATCGGGACGAGCTGCTGGCGTTCTACGACTACCCGGCAGAGCACTGGGTGCATATCCGCACCACCAACCCGATCGAGTCGACCATCGCCACGGTCCGCCTGAGGACCAAGCGGAGCCGGAACTGCGGCTCCCAGGCGACGACCCTGGCGATGGTCTTCAAGCTGCTCCAGAGCGCTCAGAAGCGCTGGAGGCGCATCAAGCACTTCCAGAAGCTGGAACTGGTCGTCAACAACGTCAAGTTTCCAGGATGGAGAGCAGGTGACCGATCAGTCAGACAGGAATGCGGCCTGACTGCTATACACCAGATTTGACGATAACTCCAGAGGATAGCTCCTACGGCTTAATCTATCATCCGGCCTCTTACAGCTAGAGATCTCACCATTCTCATAAGCCATATCAAGGTCGGCAACGGTAATGCTGTAGCCGGCATTAATAGCACCGGGGCCGGCGTCGACACTACGTGTGTGGTCCCGAAGAGTAATGGTCTATCCTACCAGCCATTGTCGGAGGATGATTCATGGCTCAGATTCTTCATAAACGCGCCACGACCACGCACGCCATCCGAGCAGAAATACAGCGATCGACAGATTCGGTCGTGACGTTGAGTCGTCGCTACGGCATCAGTCCAAAAACTGTGCGCAAGTGGCGTAGTCGGGATAGCGTCGAGGATACTCGCATGGGCCCCAAGGCGGCTCGCTCCACGTCGCTGACGCCCTTGGAGGAAGCTGCGGCCGTCACCTTCCGGCAAAAGACCCTGCTGCCTCTCGATGACTGCCTTCATGCGCTTCAGCGAGAGATCCCTTCGCTTACCCGATCGAGCCTGCATCGGCTTTATCAGCGACACGGGATCAGTCAGCTTCCCAAGACTGGCGGCCAGAAACGCGAGAAGAAGCCGTTCAAGCGTTACCCGATTGGCTACCTGCACATCGATATCAGTGAAATCCGCACCGGCGAGGGCAAGGCCTACTTGTTCGTCGCCGTGGATCGAACCTCCAAGTTTGTTCATGCACAGTTGTACCGGAAGATGACGAGGCAGATCGCTGCTGACTTCCTCGAAGACACACTGCAGGCCCTGCCTTACCGCGCCCATACGGTGTTGACAGATAACGGGCTACCTGCGGTTGAAGTGGCATCATGGACAAAAAGATCCTTGCCGATGTCAGCATAGCTCAGACATCAGCAAGGCAACTCATTCCTGGCAGCCCGCCATATCCGGATCGGTGGCTCACCATAGTGACAGGAGTCCGAACCAAAGGGCTCGGCTCGACAGGGCTTAACAGAGGCTCATGGCATCCTGGCGGGCGGGCTCAACCATTATCTACGGGGTCCTTGCGGCCCTACGGCTTGGTAAAGAAGTCCCACCGCCAGGAATGCAGTACTCATGATAGCCGCGATAGTCGGCTTCATGCTTGACCAGGGCATGGGCCACCCGTGCCATCTTGACCGCCACGGCCGTTAGTGCTTTCCGTCGAAGGTCGCCGTTGGAGGGATCTATCCCGATGTAGCGGTCGAATTTCGTGCGAAAGCTGTTGTCTCGCATCCGGATGGCAACCGTAGCCGCGAGCCAGTAGGCATACCGCAGCCGGGAATTGCCACGTTTGGCCAGGCGATAACGACTACAGGTGTTGCCGCTCTGTGACGCTGCGAGGTTGAAGCCGCAAAACTTCAAATATTGGCGGTGGTGCGAAAAACGCCGGAGATCCCCGCTCTCCGCCAGGATCATCAAGGCAATGATCGGGCCCACGCCGGGGAGCGTCTGAAGCCGAGCGAAATCCTGGTTATCTCTCAAACAGGTCGTTGCCATCGCCTCCAAAGCCTGACGTTGCTCTGTCAGTGAGAGGTAATGCCTCACCTGGAGCAGGAAACTATGCACTGCCGGAGAATCCGGCGCGACTGGCAGGCCCATGCTGGACTGAGCCATCTCATGGATACCCTCCAGAAACTGCTGTTTCGCCACCTTGCGCCCTACGCTCTCCCAGGCAGCCTCGACAAACGCCTCGCGACTCAATGCAGTAATGCTGGCCGGTGTGGGAAACGCCAGCAGGAAATGACAGAACCAATGGGCCCGGGACGCGCTGAGATAACGTTCCATCTCCGGGAAGTACAACGCCAGGTAGTGGTTGACCAGGCTATGATGACAGCGTGTTCGGGCCCGAGCGATCTGTTGGTAGGTATTCGAGATCTCCTGGAGGTCGAAGTACCCCTCACGGAGGGGATCATGAAAAGGTTGCGTCATGCCTTGGGTCAGCAGATACATCAGGACACGCGCATCCTTGCGGTCGTGCTTGTCCCAGGAGGTATACAGTGCCTCTCGAACCCGAGCCCCTGCCAGGGATGAGGCGAGGTGCACCGGTATCCCCGCCTGTGCCAGCCGATAGGCCAGGGGCCGATAAAATCCGCCGTGGGCTCCAGAACGACCCGCACCGGGGCTTTCTGCTGCGTCAGGTACAGAATCAGGTCATCGTGCCCAACACGCGTGTTGGGCATTTCAAGCACCTTTTCACGGCCATTGGCCAGCGAATCAACACATCGTGGTAACGCTTAGCGATATCGATCGCGACACAAACGGTATCTGGCATAAGCTGAGGAGAGGCAGTCATCGTCGGTCTCCTTGTTGTGATGAGGGTAATACAAGGACCTCTTAGGCCACGATGGCTGCCTCTAGCCAGGTTGTTCCGTAGGTACTACGGGGTACAGTTCGCGAAGAAGGCCGGGACAGAAGCCTACAAGCCGCATATCTTCGATGTTGTCTGTTACCGCCACGGCATCGAGCATCGCCTGACGAAGCCCTTCCACCCCTGGACCAACGGACAGGTGGAACGAATGAACCGCACCATCAAGGAGGCAACGACCCGAGCGTTCCATTACACCTCGCTGAGTCAGCTCCAATCCCACTTGGAGGATTACCTATGGGCCTATAACAATGCCCGGCCACTCAGGGCGCTCAAGGGCAAAACACTGATAGGATTTATCCTTGAGCAATGGCAGAAAGAGCCCGAGAAGTTTTATGACGACCCGAACCATTACTTCACGGGACCAAACAACTACGCTTTGTCTGAAAAAGATGTCTTGCTAGCCTTTCCTCCATCAGGCTTGGAGGTGTAGTCATGGCAGGACGTTACGAGATTTCCGATCAGGGCTGGGCATTGATTGAAGATATCGTTTCGCCTGACACGCCCGCTGGGCGTGGACGTCCACGGCGCGATGACCGACAGTTGCTCAACGGCATCTTCTGGATCCTCTGTTCCGGCGCCAAATGGCGGGATCTGCCCGAGCGCTTCGGCCCGTGGAAAACGATCTATCAGCGCTTTCGCCAGTGGCGAGATGACGGCACGCTCGAACGTATCCTGTCACGCCTTCACCTGAAGCTGCGGGAAGGCTATATGGACCTCGATACCTGGATGGCCGATTCCACCTCGATTCGAGCGACTCGCTCTGCCGCTGGCGACGGTAAATAGGGGGCTCTCAGGAGCCGTTAGACCATGCCCTTGGGCGAAGCCGAGGCGGCCTGACGACCAAGATCCACCTGGTTTGCGATACCAACGGCGTGCCCCTGAGCTTCCTGCTATCGCCTGGTCAGCATGCCGATTCACGCTATCTCGTTCCTGTCATGGGATCAATCGCAAGCGTACCTACCGGCTGTACTCGAGTATGGCCTTCAGGTTCGGACCCGGCGGCGCAAGCGGATGATCCGGCCGAGGGCACCGATTCCACTGCCGGACCGCCCCAACCAGCGTTGGTCGATGGACTTCGTATCGGACCAGCTGGCCTCGGGGGCGTCGCTTTCGTGTGCTGAACATCGTGGACGATTTCAGCCGAGAGTGTGACGGCCAGTTGGTGGACACGTCCATTACCGGCCGACGCTTGGCCCAGTTTCTGGATGAGGCTGCGCAGCAACGCCCGCTGCCAGCCTCGATTGTCTGCGATAACGGGCCGGAGCTGACCAGCAAGGCCATGTTCTTCTGGGCGCGTGAGCGGAACGTGACGCTGGCCTTCATCCAGCCGGGCAAGCCGACGCAGAATGCGTTCATCGAAAGCTTCAACGGCAAGTTCCGGGACGGCTGACTTAACCAGCACTGGTTCCTGAGCCTGGCGGATGCACGACACGCAATCACGCAATGGAGAACCCACTACAACCACGTCAGACCGCACAACTCACTGGGCTATTTGGCACCTGTAGCGTATGCCGAGCGGTGCGCATGAAGCAGCGGTCCTCACATTGATAACGGACCCAAACCAGGGGAAAGGTCAGCCCTCGGCAAACCGCTTCTGGCCGCCCAATATGAGAGCGGAGCTCTTCATGTGAGAGGCGCTGCCGACCGGCTAGAAATGAATGCAGTCGACAAGCCATGGGGTACAGCGCCCGCTGCAGCAAACTATCAAATGCAGGAAGAGGCTGGCAGTGCACGTGATGCCAAGCGACAGTGCACCATGCGCCAAACGCTTTCTGTTCACACTGCCTATTGTGTGTATTGTCCGTCCCTAAGACATGAAGGAGGTGATAACAAAAACGCTGCGCTCTCTAAATGGTTTTATATAAAATTCAGGAAGTTCTTGAGTTTAAATATTTGTAAATATAAAAACAAAGGATAACGAAATGAAAAGCAGCGAAAAAGAGGTGTCAGACCTCGATTATTCAGACCAACCAGTTCCCGATGAAGGGAGGATGCCGCGTGCCAACCTGATGATGGCATGGTGGGCTGTGTGTAGCGCCGTTTTTTACGTGGTAGTAGCCGCGGCCATGGCTCGCTCTTACGGAACGACTAATGCTCTTATTGGTATTGTGCTAACTGTTTTAGCTTACGGTTTAATAAATGGTATTATCAGTCGCTATTCGATGAGGACAGGTCTGACTGTTTCACTTTTTTCCAAAATTCTCTTTGGCCATTTCGGGGCCGTTGTAGCTACTCTAATATTTTTTGCTACGGCGCTATATTATGCGGTCTTCGAAGGCTATGTCATGGCGCTTGTTCTTTCCGAGTGGAGTGGCAGCTTGTCCATGACTGTAGCAACGGCAATTGTGGTAGTGTTGGGTGTCGCGCTGATATTTGGTAGTGTTCAGCACTGGTTGGATAAGTTTAACGGCGTGCTTCTTCCGGTTTATGTGGTTGGAATGATAATCGCTGTGGGAATGGCCATTTCTGAGTTTGGTTATCCATCCGGTTGGCTAACGCGTGTTCCCGAGGGTGGGGCTTCACCTTGGGGGTGGTTACATACTTTTGCCTACTATATGGGTGTCTGGGTCTTGATGATGTTCACTTTCGACTATGCGCGGTTTGGTCGAAAGGAGGATTCTGAGTTTCATGCCAAAATCACTTTTGGTATCCCATTCTATATCATGACCTTCCTATTCAGCGGTATCGTAGGGGTTCTGCTGGATTCCATGATCCCGACCGATGGGCTTTCTGAGGCATCCATTGTGCTGGGCCTGCTTGAGCTGATGGGGGTTGGTGGACTTCTTTTAGTGTGGGTAACCCAGAGTCGAATCAATACGGCCAACTTCTATCTTGCCACTGTCAACTTTGAGTCGTTCATACGTAAGGTGACAGGTGTGAAGATGCCAAAGGTAGTGGCAGGCTGTGTGATTGGTGTGATCGCTTATACATTGATGATGGCAGATGTTTTCTCATATATACTTCAAGCTTTAGCATATCAAGGCGTGTTTGTCGTTGCCTGGGTCGGAATTGCACTGTCTCATATTTTGTCTAAAACCTACAAGGACCGATTCAATGGGCATGTTGAGCTGAATAATGCCTATATTCCAGCTGTCAATCCATGCGGTCTGATAGCCTGGGTTGGTGCTGCGGTAATTGGCATTGTTACCATTCATATCCCTTCGATTTCTGAATTCTCGGCGCCAGCCACCTTTCTGTTTGCTTATTCGGCATATGAGTTCGGCCTGAAGCTAGCCAAGGATGAGTGGTATGTGGCTAGCCAGAAATGACATTTATAAACATATAGATATCAATTTAGTTGAACGGAGGTTTTTAAAGAAGTTTCTATGTCGCTGCTATTCGTAAATTGGTTTTGGAAGTAGTTATAAATAAGAGATATATTTATCATGGTGCGCCAGGCATGGCGCGCAGCGCCAATTAGGCGCTATCCGGTCCGCCGTGGTGGTTGGCCGGATGACTTGGGGGTGAAAGTCCCCTACGGACCCTGATAGCGGGAACCGTTAGCTGAACAGC
>NZ_JAKGAY010000057.1:0-8364 GCF_021532545.1 Halomonas sp. Cn5-12 | reverse complement strand
CGAAGGCGGCAGCAGGTAATCGGTCTGGCGATCCACAGGGATGAAGCGGCTCATGGCGATCTTCTCAGCTCGGCGATGACGGTGGTCAGTATCTCACGGTGCAACGGAAAGTCCGACAGGCTGCTAGCGATGCTTTTGATCGCGGGCAGCGCTAGCGCTCAGCAGTACGGCGCCAATCCCACATTGCCAGAACCGGACCGTGGGCTCTTACCCGACATGACGGTACCGGAACCCGCTGAGTGGGGCGACCAAACGCCTACCGTGCCCGATGGCTATACCATTACCGCCATTGCCACCGATCTTCAGATTCCACGCCAAACGCTGGTATTGCCTAACGGCGATATTCTGGTGGCCGAGGGTAGCGGCGGCAACGCACCGCAGTTGAAGCCAAAAGACTTCATCGCTGGCTATATCAAGAGCCAGGGCAATACCGCTGTAGAGAGCGGCAACCGTTTAACTTTACTGCGTGATGAAAATGGCGATGGCACTTACCAGCAGTCAGTATTTGCCGAAGACCTCAATGCCCCTTACGGGCTGGCGCTGGTGGATAACAACCTCTACGTAGCCAACCAAGACGCCCTGGTACGTTTTGACTACGAAGAGGGCCAAACCGAAGCCGACGGCCCCCCTGAAGTGATTGCCGAGCTACCCTCAGCGATCAATCACCACTGGACCAAAGCGATGACCGCCAGTGCTGATGGGGAGTTTCTGTATGTGGGAATTGGTTCCAACAGCAACATCACCGAGCGCGGCATGGAAGCGGAAGTTGACCGCGCAGAAATATGGGAGATTGACGCTGACACGGGCATGCATCGCCCCTATGCCACGGGTCTACGCAACCCCACCGCCATGGCGATTCAGCCCGACACCGAGCAGCTCTGGACGGTCGTCAACGAGCGTGACGAGCTAGGCCCCGACCTAGTGCCTGACTACCTCACGACGGTTCAGGAAGGCGGTTTCTATGGCTGGCCCTACAGCTACTGGGGCCAGCATGTCGACCCCCGCGTTCGCCCACAGGACCCTGAGAAGGTCGAGTCGGCGATTGCCCCCGATTACAGCCTGGGTTCGCATGTGGCTCCCCTTGGCCTCGCCTTTTCTACCCCTGAAATGGGCGATGAGTTCGCTGAAGGTGTGTTTATCGGCGAGCACGGCAGTTGGAATCGCGCCGACCCCGTTGGCTATAAGGTCGTTTTCGTGCCGTTTAGCAACGGCCAGCCCAGCGGCGACCCCATCGATTTTGTTTCGGGGTTTCTCACCGACGATGGCCGCACTCGTGGCCGCCCGGTAGGCGTCACTATTGACCCCGACGGCGCGCTGATCATCGCCGACGATTTAACCAACGCCATTTGGCGCGTCACACCCGATAGCCCTTAAGAAGAGCCCTTAAGAATAACCAGTAGGATTTAAGCGGGTGGCAGACCACCCGCTCATTCCGCATCTACCCACCTCGCACTGACTCCCCATCGCGCACTTGCTTACCGGCACTCACTATAGTTTATTAAGTATGATCGCCCTTAGCCGATGAGAGACCGCTTATGCCCGCCGCCAAGACGCTCCACGCCCCGTATATACACACTCCTCTGCCTCATGGGCATGCTTCTCATGGGCCCGGCGCATGCTGCTGTGGCTCACCCATGCTGCAGCAATTTCATGAGCGGGTCATGGCCGACCTGAGCCGACGCCAAGTGCTGGGCGGCACCGCTGCGGTGATGGCGATGTTTGCCGGGCTTAGCGTGCCCTCGGTGGTGAGTGCCCAGCCGCGTCAAGCCAACGGCCCGCTGCTGCTGACCAATCTGCAGCTGTTTGATGGTAGTGGCAGTGCGGTGCAAAGCGGCGTGTCAGTGCGTATTGAAGAGGGCCGGATTCACTCCATTCTCCCCGCCGATGCCACCGCCGAAGGAGCGGAAGTCTTCGACTGTGGAGGCAGGCTACTGATGCCGGGGCTCATTGATGCTCACTGGCACACCACGCTGGCGGCCATTACCCAAACCACCGCCATGACGGCTGATGTGGGCTACATTCATCTGGTCGCGGCCCAAGAAGCCAAACGCACGCTGATGCGCGGAGTAACGTCAGTACGTGATGTGGGCGGGCCTTCGTTTGCGCTGCAACGCGCCATTAACGAAGGCATTGTGGATGGCCCGCGAATCTTTCCCGCCGGGGCGATGATTTCCCAAACCTCGGGGCACGGCGATTTCCGCATGCGTCATGATATTCCTCGGGGCAGCACCACGCCGCTGAGTGAACAAGAGCACCAAGGGGTCGCCGCGATTGCCGATGGAGAAGATGAAGTGCTGCGCCGCACCCGTGAGCAGCTCATGTTAGGCGCTTCGCAAATCAAACTGATGGCCGGTGGCGGCGTGGCTTCGCTGTACGACCCACTCGACAGCACCCAGTTTACCGAGCGCGAACTGCGCGCCGCCGTGGATGCCGCCGGTGACTGGGGCACCTACGTGATGGTGCATGTGTACACCCCAAGGGGCATACAGCGTGCGCTGCGGGCAGGGGTAAAATCCATTGAGCACGGCCAACTAGCCGATGAAGAAGCCGCCCGCATGATGGCAGGCGAAGGCGCATGGTGGAGCCTACAGCCGTTTTTACAGGACGAAGATTCCAACGTTTACCCCGACGCCGCCCGCCGAGAGTCTCAGCGGCAAGTGGCAGAAGGCACCGTGCGCGCCTATGAACTCGCTCAGCGCTTTGATATTAAAACCGCCTGGGGCACTGACATTCTGTTCAACCCGCAAAACACCCCCAACCAGCTGCGCCAGCTCGCCAAACTTACCCGCTTCTACGACCCGCTCACCGTGCTGGCCATGGCCACCGGCCGCAATGGCGAGCTGCTTGCGCTTTCCGGCCCGCGCAACCCCTACCCCGGCACATTAGGCAAGATCGAACCCGGCGCCTGGGCAGACCTACTGCTAGTAGACGGCGACCCCAGCCGCAATCTGGATTTCCTACACGACCCAGAGCAGAACCTGCGCATGATTATGAAAGGCGGGCGCATTTATAAAGACACCCGCTAAGCTCGTTTTAAAACACCAAGATTACAACCCCAGCTAAGGTTAAAACCCCAGTAAACGGCGGCGCAGCGGCCTAATAGCTACCAGCGCCAGCGCTACCAAAGCCAGCCACTCTAACCAGTGGGGCAGCAGCTCTTGCACTTGACTGGCCTGCTCCACAGGGTTCCAACCGGCCAAGGCAACGGCCGCATCGAACAGCCAGCCGACTAGCACGGTCACGGTGAGCACGCAGACAAGGTAGACCGTCAACGCGGTATTACCCAACTCGCGGCGCAAAATGGCCAGCGTTGCTAGGCTGGTAATCGGCCCCGCCAGCAAAAACACTAGCGCCATCCCAGGCGAGATACCCGCTAACAGTAGCCCGGCCGCTACTGGCGTAGCTGCCGCCGCACAGATATAAAGCGGAATACCCACCACTGCCATCAGTATCAGAGCCAAAATACCGCCCGAAAACTGTGCCAGCGTATCCGGCGGTACCAGAGTGACCAGCACACCGGCAAGCAGCAGCCCGGCAAACATCCACGCGCTGATATCATCCAACAGATCGCTAAACGCATAGCGCAGCCCCGCACGGAGGCCGCTAGGTTCGCCGGTGTCGGCGTGGTGATCGTGGCAGCCATGCGACGAGCAGCAGCCAGCAGTGGCTGCAGGCGCAACGGCCTCTGCTTCGCGGGTAAAGCCCACTAGTAAGCCAGTCACAATGGCCGTTACCAACGCGCCAGCCACACGTACCACCGCCATCAGCGGCCCAAGCAGCACGCTGGTGAGCAGAATCGAGTCCACGCCCACGCCAGGGGTGCTGATTAAAAACGACGTGGTAGGCCCGCGCCCCGCACCGCCCCGATGCAGCGCAATCGCGGTGGGAATCGCCCCGCAGGAGCACAGCGGCAGCGGCATCCCAATCACTGCCGCCCGTACAATACTGCCCAGGCCGCGCCCGCCCACCCAGCGCTGCAGTAGGCGCTCTGGCAACCACGCCTTAATCAGCCCGGCAATCACCAGCCCCAGCAGCAGCCACGGGGCTGCCGTCAGCGCAATTTGCAGCAGCTCGGTTATCAGCGTCATCTCATCACCTACTTGTTCACGGTGGGAATGAGGACTAGCCTAAACCCTGTCATCGTTACAGGGTCAAGCCATGACACACGTCTACCGCATTGGCGAAGTGGCCGCCCGCACCGGCTGTTCACCGGAGAGCATTCGCCACTACGAGAAACTCGGCCTGCTGCCGCCCCCACAACGCGGTGAACAGGGCTACCGACACTACGACCAAGCGGCGCTTGAGCGCATCAGCTTCATTCGCCATGGCCGCAACCTGGGGCTAGACCTGCACAGCATTCAGGAGCTGTTAGCGCTCTCAGACCACCCCGACACCGACTGCAGCGCCGCCGATGACATTGCTAGCCGCCATCTCGCGCACCTGGAGGCGCGCATTGCCAAGCTTCAGGCGCTAGCCGACGAGCTGCGCCAAGTGGTTCATCAGTGCCGGGGCGGCAAAGCCGCCGACTGCCAAATCATCCAAACGCTGTATGAGCACCAGCCCAGCTGCAGTGACACCCGCTGTGGCGACCGCCAATCTTTGCTCAAATGACGCGCGGCCACCCCCCCAAAGGAACTGCCCATGATCGAAACGAAGGAAGAACTCGAGGCCATCAAAAAGACATGCCAAGCGATGGTCACCAAAAGTGCCGGACTCTCAGCGGGCACCGCCATCATCCCCGTACCGGGGCTGGATATCGGCTCGGACGTGGCGATTCTGATGCGCATCATCCCCAAAATTAATAGCCAGTTTGGCCTGACACCGGAGCAAATCGACGGCCTGGATACCGAGAGCAAGCTGTTCGTCATGACCGCTATCTCCAACACCGGCAGCAAGATGGCGGGCAAATACATCACCCAGAACCTCATCGTCTCGCTACTCAGCAAAATGGGCGTTCGGGTGGCGGCAAAAGGCGCATCCAAGTTCGTACCGCTGATCGGCAGTGCCGTGGCAGGCGGCATCAGCTTTACCGCCATGAAATACATGGGTAACAGCCACATCGACGACTGCTACCGCATCGCACTCGCTGCCCTAGAGCACCGCCAGCTCGAACGCGCGGTAGAGGACGACGCCGTGATCGAAGCGGACGCGTACACCCCCACCAACGGCCCCACTCGCCCTGATTCATAACGCAGCGCCCGTCGGCAATGGTATGCTGGAGCGTCTTGTCATCTTATCTAGGAAAAAGCAATGCCCGCTTATATCGTTCTGACCCGTGAACACACCCACAACAGCGAAGAGATGCAGCGCTACAGCGAAAAAGCCAAAGCCGCCCGCGAAGGCCACGACCCGCAGCCGCTAGCGTTTTACGGCGATTTTGAAGTGCTGGAAGGCAGCGCGATGGAAGGTGCGGTGATTCTACGCTTCCCGGACATGGCCGCCGCCCGCGCCTGGTACCAAAGCCCCGCCTACCAAGAAGCCCGCAAGCACCGCTTCCTGGGTGCCGATTACCGCGTCTTTTTGGTAGAAGGCATCGAAGAGGTGTGATGGCGCAACAAGTCACCCTCGATGGGGATGAACTCGCTCGCGGCATTGATGAGCGAGGCAGCGGTGAGCCGGGGCACACCGTAGACCTCGACACGTTTACCGTGCACCTCACGGATTTTCTGGGCTAACAGATCGAAGTCGCCATCGCCGGAGACCAGCACCACCACATCCACCTTCTCGGCGTATTCGATGGCATCGAGGGTGATGCCCACGTCCCAGTCGCCTTTGGCGGAGCCATCCGCACGCTGGATGAAGGGCTTGAGCCGGACCTCGAAACCAATCGAGCGGAGGATATTCTGGAACTCACGCTGCTTGGCGTCGCCCTTATCGATGGCATAGCAGCGGGCGGCCACCACCTCCCGGTTGACCGTTGCCTTGGCCCAGAAACGGCGATAATCGAAGTGTTTGCCGTAGGCCTCGCGCACGGTGTAATAGACGTTCTGGGTATCCACGAAGATAGCGACGCGTGTCATGGCAAAAGCCTCAGCAGGTAGTGAAACGCCAGCCTCTTGGGGCTGGCGTTAGTAAGCGGGTATGGTACCGCGCCGCTATTTAGAATGCGCCCGCTTAGCAGGAACGAAGCGCAACACCCCCATCACCACCGAGCCCACCAAAAAGCCAATCACCGCCGAGCACAGCGTATTGAAGCTCCAGCCCAGCGTGCTACCAAAGGCACCGGTGGACTCATGAATGGCATGCTCGATGTGATGCACCCACTCGTAGGGCGCGTTGAACCAGCCCGTTCCCTCTGCCCCCAGATTCACCATCAGGATATGCCCACCCACCCAAAGCATGGCGATGGTGCCCACTACTGAGATGGTCGCGAGCACTTTGGGCATGGCCGTGACCAAGCCACGGCCCAGGGCTTGTACGCCTGAGTGATCCCGCTGGGCAAGCTGTAGGCCAACATCGTCCATCCTGACCAGCAGCGCCACCACGCCATACACCAAAACAGTGATCACAAACGCAACCACCACCAAGCTGGCTAGCTGTGACCAGAATCCTTGATGAGACACCGTCGCCAGCGCAATCACCATAATTTCAGCAGAGAGAATCAGATCGGTGCGGATGGCACCACTGACGATCTTCTTCTCGGCCTCCGGCCCTTTTTCGACCGCGGGCTTGTCATCGTCATGCTGGCCAGAGAGCTTATGCCACACCTTCTCCGCGCCCTCAAAAGCTAAGTAGGTGCCGCCCATCATCAGGATGATCGGCAGTAGCCCGGGCAGAAAATGATTCAGCAGCAGCGCCGCTGGTAGGATAAAAATCAGCTTGTTGCGGATAGAGCCCAGCGCGATCTGCTTCACAATCGCCAATTCACGCTCTGCCACTACCCCGTGCAAATATTGCGGCGTCACCGCCGCATCATCCACCACCACCCCTGCCGCTTTCACCGTCGCACGACCAGCCGCGGCGCTTACATCGTCCAGTGATGCAGCGGATAGCTTCGCCAGCGCGGCAATGTCGTCCAGTAATCCAATCAAGCCGCCAATAGCCATGGGTATTTCCTCCGTGAATCAGCATTGCAGATAGTAAAGCACACGGTGGCTGGGGCGGGCGGACTCTTTTATGCCAAGGGCAGTGTCGATTCTCTCCCTTCATGACCTACCCTCACTGCGTCACTTCAAAGAGCGGCCTTCGAGGGAGCGCGCTATGGAGTGAGGGGTACTACCTTGAGGAAGCATTTTCAGGCAGCGTGATTTGCCCCGTTAGATAAGGCGCAACGCGGCCTTTAATCATCACGCGCTCACCTTCTACCACGCAGCTCAGCGCGCCTTGACGTGCGCCACCCTGGCGGGCAGTAAGCGCTTGCTTACCCAAACGCGCTGCCCAGTAAGGTGCGAGCGACGTATGCGCCGAGCCGGTCACCGGGTCTTCTTCCACGCCGACCTTGGGGCCAAACCAGCGAGAGACAACATCCACATCATCGCCTCTCGCAGTAACAGCCACACCTCGCCCTGGCAGCTGTTTAAGCCGCTGCATATCCGGCACGAGGCGTTCAATCACACTCGCCTCTTCAACTACCGCCACAATGTCATCCGAGATCAGCAGCTCTTCGATTTCGATACCGCCCAGGGCAGCGGCGACTTCTGCGTGCATGTTTAGCGGTGCGAGCGTTTTTGCGGGGAAGTCCATCACCAGCGTATCGCTCTCGCGGCGAACGGTCAGTACACCGCTTCTGGTTTCAAAGGCCACCGCCTCGGCCACCACGCCCAAGGCATGAAATACCACCCACGCCGCCGCTAAGGTGGCATGGCCGCAAAGATCCACCTCCACCGAAGGCGTAAACCAGCGCAGGTGATAGCCCGCTTCCGTGGGTACGAAAAACGCCGTTTCGGACAGGTTATTCTCCGCTGCAATGGCCTGCAGCAGCGCATCATCCAACCACGCCTCCAGCGGGCACACGGCGGCTGGGTTGCCCTCAAAGGGTTTTGAGGCGAAAGCATCTACTTGGTAGAGGTCGATTTTCATGGCAATTACCGAAAAAGAGAGGCGAAAACGCTAGGTTAGTGTCGCTTTCTGGAGGAGGCATCAAGCTCAATCGCGCGTTGTCAAGCGCTGAGCGCGTCTCCGCCTGGAAGCCATCACGGCCACTGCCGCGATGCAAAGGGCAGCGGCAATCCCGCCCATATAAAATGGGAATAGCCGCTCAGTCGCTCGAACAGTGGCGCAAGGGCCTGACCAAACAGTTGACATCCTCCCCTCCCTCAGCTTGCGCTGCCGCCTTGCGGCGGAAAGGAAGGGGATTCCCAGGTCGTTACCTTCCTGGTTCCTGCTTCGATGTTCGTTGCCTTCAATGCCTTGGCACTGCTGGTC
>NZ_JAKGAY010000056.1:0-8926 GCF_021532545.1 Halomonas sp. Cn5-12 | reverse complement strand
CACGGCTTGGAGAGTAGAATTGCTCATGGCGTATCCGTCCTATGTTGGTTGTGATCTGGCGAGATCAATCAACAGGATACGCCACCCTCTCTACTGCCCTCCATACACAAGAACTGAGCTTAACTCATGAAACTATCGGCCAGAATTAAATTTTATTTAACCATACTTTTATTTTTTGAGCTGTTCTATAGCAGTCAACCAAGCATCAAAGCGAGGGCAAGCTGCCCTCGCCTCCTGCAAACCATCTTCTAATGTAACTGGACCATGGAATTTTTTATCATACTGAGGGGCAATCGCTTTAATACGCCGTGAGGGGCAGGTGTCATAACCATCGTTGACTTGTTCAGCCCCACCACACTGATCAACTATCTGACGAATCTTATCTCCCAGGCCATTGATGCCAATGACACTTTCCGCACGGTCAGGCACTGCGAGTACCAGCGCTTCAAATTCATACTGCTGAACGTATGGCGTGAATCTATGACGTTTGTCGGCTGGCACCAAATCATTGATCGCTGCCTCTAACGCATCGACACTTCCTTCTGGTCGTTTATGGAATCCGTAGAAATCATAAAACGTAGTCACATGATCGAACATCGCAAGCAGCTTGCTAAGCTCTTTTTCCACTCGCTCAAGCGAAACACGTCCATGCATATCGATGGGATACGCAAATACGTTGCTATATGCCAATACAGGTGCCAATACCCGCGTCACAAACTCGCGTTCCGTTGCCCCTTCCACACTAATACCCAACCGAATCATGCTGGCGTACCTCCCAGCAGATTTTTCTCCCAGAGGTCTCCTAGACGGTAGTCATCAAGCCACGCTTCTAGCGCGCCCGTATCTAATCGTTTAAAAGTCGATCGATTTTCGTGATGCTCCACAACGACCACATCGTCAGCGCCAAACTCATTAGCCAACGAGACTGACTGCGTAGAGATAATAATTTGAGTTGATTGGCTAACCAGCCTAAGCATGGAACCCAATAGCTGTATGGCATACGGGTGCAAACCTAACTCAGGTTCATCTAGCAATATCAGGGAAGGCAGGCTGGGCTGTAGCAGTAAGGTAGCCATGCAAATAAACCGCAGTGTACCGTCTGAAAGTGCATGGGCATCAAAGTAAGCGTCGCTGCCTTTATGTTTCCAACGCAGCCGAATTTTGCTGTCGTTATGCCGTTCAGGTGCCAGTATGAAATCGTGAAAAAACGGCGCAACCCGCTGGATCGTAGATACAATTCGCTTATAGACATCTGGGTTGTGCGTCTGAATGTCATAAAGGAAAGCCGCTAAGTTTTCGCCCTGCTCGCGTAATCGGTCACTGTCCAACAGCTCTCCCGCCTGCTTCATAGGCGCACTGCTGCTCGTATCGTGGAAGTGATACACCTTCCAGTCAGAAATGTGCTTAGCCACATTACCTGCAATAGTCGCTCCCTGTGGGGCAGGCAATGCTGATTCGTCAGCACCAGGCTTAGCTAGCCCTTTTTTTTTGTCGCCACCTGAAAAGCCTATAGTGTCAGCAAAAAACTCGCAAAACTCCTCTTTAAAGACTAGCCGCCCATCTTGCGATGGAATCAAGGTTGCCCCATAGCTGTTTGGATCAAAGCGCAAGTACGTTGAAAGTGTGGGAGTCTTTTTTCGGCCAAAATGAAGCAGCGCATCCGCCCCGCCCTGTTCCGCTACATATAGCTGCAAATCTTTTTGAAGCAGCTTATTCATGAAGCGAAAAAAATTGATGAAGTTCGACTTCCCCGCACCATTGGGGCCAATTAGCACGTTCAGTGGCTTGAGCTCTAGCGAGGTAGACTCGATAGAGCGAAAACCATTAATTTCTAGGTGCGTGAGGTAGCCAACTTTAGCCATTCACCGTGTCCTCCAGCCCATGAGATGTAAATCACCCACCTTACGCAGGCAGTAAAATCTATACAGTATCGTGATCAATGCATCACGTTTGAGTTCACCATCATACGCTAGATTCGACCATCAAGCTGCCGACCGGTAAGCAGCTTCAAGATCAGCAGCGCAAACTGCCTACCGGTTTCTTCGTTCTCCAGCAGCGGCATGCTGAGCTTTTCATGGTCGCTCATGGCATCTAACACAGCATCAGTGACGCGTTTGGGAAATAGCCCATGCATCACTTGGGTTTCGTCATGGTGGTTGATCTGGGCCATGACAGCATCATCACGTTCAATGCGGTCAGCAATGCCGTTGGCGAAATGCAGCTTATCGCCATCGCTAATATCTGCGCCGTAGAGGTCATTCAAGCGCTCGATGATCTCATTAAGGCGTTGTGTCTCGGGGTCATGGGGTTTGCCGGAGCCAACGTCTGAAATCGGTTTCAAGCCGTAATCGCCGCTCTCCTCTTCAAGCGAGAGGCGCTGTTCAGCGCGTTTGGTCAGCCGGTAACTGTCCAGCTCAAGCTCGCTGACATCAATAGGGTCGCCAATTAATAACCGATCAATACGTAGCAAGGGGTACAGGTGCTTGGCATACACGCACAGCTGCTCTAATTCAGCATCATCGAAGTGGATGATCTGACTGAGAAATTCATAGGTGCGTACAAAGCTTTGTAAGTTTTTACGGAACAGGTCCAGCTCATCGCGGGTCTTGCCTGCGTCTTCCAGCTCCTGCTCGGCACGCTTTATGCCTTTATCATCGCCTTGCTGCTCAGCTTGATATCGGGCGTCTTTCCACGTTTGTTGCTGCTGTACGGTGACTTCATAACGCTTTTTGAAACGATCTTGAGCAGGCTGGCAGTAGTAACTTAATCGTGAAGCGGGTGCTTTAGGGTCAAAGAAAGCAGTAGTAAACGCTTCCACCTCAGGCCAGTGATAAATGCCGCCCGCATCCAATGTGCGTTTGAGGTCATACACCACCTGCGGATCGGACACATCTGCCAACGTCGCTTTCCGATAATACGGCGCAAACGCTTCTAAAATTTCTTGTGGTTCATTGAAGAAATCGAGGATAAACGTCTGTTTGCCAGGAAACAGTCGGTTCAGCCGCGAAAGCGTCTGCACGCAGTCTACGCCCTGCAGTTTTTTATCCACATACATGGCGCATAGCTTGGGCTGGTCAAAGCCTGTCTGGTATTTATTGGCGGCGATCATCACGTTGAAGTCGTCGGTATCTAACGCCGCCGCTAAATCACGCCCACGAACGCCGGGGTTCAACAGTTTGCTGGTTTCGCTGACTTCTTCAGGAATAACCTCATCGGCCGGTACGCTGCCGGAAAACGCCACTAAGGGATGCACGTCACTATAGCCTTGAGCTTCCACATACTGGCGCATCGCCAGCTGATAACGCACCGCCTCTTGGCGGCTAGCGGTGACCACCATGGCCTTGGCCTGGCCATCTAGCAAATGACGCACATTGGCGCGGAAGTGCTCAACAATGACCTCTACGCGCTGGGCAATGTTGTAAGGATGTAAGCGCACCCACTTAGCTAATGCACGGGAGGCCTTCTTGGCGTCTACCTCTTTCTCTTCATCTTCCAAGTGGGCCAGTTTCCAGGCGGTGCTGTAGGTGACGTAATTACGCAGCACATCCAGAATGAAGCCTTCCTCGATAGCTTGGCGCATTGAGTAGAGATGAAATGGCTCAGGCTTGTTGTCCGCGCTTGGCGGCAAGCTGGAGTCTGGTACACGGCCAAACAGTTCTAGTGTCTTGGCCTTGGGTGTGGCGGTAAAGGCGTAGTAGCTGATGCGCTCATTCGGGCGACGAGTGGACACGGCTGCATCCAGCATTGCTTCTGCACTGATTTCCTCATCATCTTCCGCGCTCTCGCCAGCGGCGGCTAACAGTGCCTTGAGCTTGCGCGCAGAATCGCCCGCCTGTGACGAGTGTGCTTCATCGGCAATGACCGCATAGCGGCCCTCGGCAAGCGTGGGACGTTTATCCAGCGCATCGAACAGCGCAGGAAAGGTCTGGATAGTGACGATGATGATGCGGGTATTGCTCGCCAGCGCCTCCGCCAGCTGTTCAGATTTGCTCTGGTTGCCGACATCGCGGGTGATCGGGCAGACCACCCCATGGGCATGTTCAAACTGGTAAATGGTGTTTTGCAGCTGGCTATCCAGCACGGTGCGGTCAGTCACCACAATCACAGAGTTAAAGCGCTTCTGCTGGCCGCTTTCGTCATACAGGTTGGCCAACTGATGGGCGAGCCAGGCTATGGAGTTAGATTTACCTGACCCCGCGCTATGTTGAACTAGGTAACGCTGCCCGCCATCTTCAGCTTGGGTGGTCTCAATCAGCTGATTAACCACTTCCCATTGGTGGTAACGCGGGAAAATCAGCGTTTCTTTCGTTTTGCGTCGACCGTGAAAGTCTTCGGTGGTTTTCTGCTCCAAGTGCAAAAAGCGTCCTAGAATCTTCAGCCATGCATCCGGCAACAGCACACGCTCCCATAAGTAGCTTGTGGCGTAGCTATTGCCATCTTCTGGTGGCGGGTTGCCAGCACCGCCGCCTTCGGTGCCCAGGTTAAACGGCAGAAAGAACGTTTCTTTGCCCGCCAGTTTCGTGGTCATCGCCACTTCTGCTTGGCTGACCGCAAAATGCACCAATGCGCCACGCTTGAAGGCGAGTAGCGGTTCAACCTTGCGGGTAACAGGATCTTTCAGGGGGCGATCATGGCGGTACTGTCGCTTGGCGTTTTCTACCGACTGCTTAAACTCACTTTTTAGCTCTAAGGTGGCGGTAGGGATACCATTAACAAAAAGCACCAGATCCAGACGCGGGTTATAGCTCTGGCCGCCATTGGCTTTGTCTCGGGCATGGGGCGAGTAGGCAACTTCCGGCACTACGCGCAAACGGTTGGCTTGATAGCGTGAACGTGCTTCAGGGTTCATGGCATGGTCGGGCTTAAAGCTGCACAGATCAAATGTCACGCCCGGCACTTTAAAGCCATGGCGCAGCACTTCTAGCGTGCCCGCCCGCTCCAGTTCGCGTACCACTTTCTGCACAAACACCGTTTCAGAGGATTGCGGGTTAGCCTTGCAGAACTTCTCCCAGCGCTCGGGCCAAGCCTCCTGCACATACCCCAGCAGATCCTCTGTATAAAGTGCTGTGGTGCGGTCATAGCCGCTGGCAGTACCCACTGCCCAACCACTAGCAGCCATGGCGTCGATGATGTCTTGTTGGAACTGGGCTTCCCTGCTGTCCGCCATTGAAAATCCTTAGTAGTTAACTACATAGCTGCTTTACTTTATTTTGATCATACATAAGCCAGTGGATAACCAGCATTCTTGATAACCTACCATGGCCAGCTTTCGTTATACTTTGCCTTCGTCCTCCAGCCTATCTCTAAGTGCTTGTAGCTCTCTACCAGACAAAAGCATATCAAGTCCCTCTTTCGCAGCACTGAACCAGCGATTGACCATGTCAGATTCGTCCACTGCCCCTTTCATAACGTCGGCCATCGGGCGATGAATCATCAACGGATGCCATAGGTTATTTCCCTGCGAAACCGTCCACTCGCCAGACTGCTGGGTTAGTCGATGGCATAGCGAGCGGTACTCAGGCGTTTCCCAGAAACTATTCCGCTGCCCCCAACTCTTTGTAACATCTAGAATAATAGAGAAATCCCCGCCCCTCTCCTTGCCGACAGGCTGGATACTATGATCATGAGAAGAGAAGTAATATCCAACAAAAACGCTGGGTCTCCACGGCTGGGCTAGGTTAACTCCATAGCGCCCTTCCACCATCCCCAGAATTCTTTTTCCTCTTAGAAAAGCAATCCTTTCACTCTCTGAGTTGGCAAATGCATCGTAAGCCCACTCCCAGCCAGCGCTAACTCCTTGCTGATTGGCCGACTTCAAAGCCGTGTGAATCATCTCGCTGGGCAGACCAATCTCTTCGGCAACCGTCTCAATCCCATTTTTAAACTTACGCTGGCCAGAGGCGACTAACGGCTGATCAGACTCAGCCCGCTCTTCAATGGTATCGGGTGATTCGCTAGAAATATTGACCGAAAGCTGCCCACTGTCATCATTTCGGATAACTTCCACAGTGGTTCGGTGTATGGTCTCAGTGCGAGCTATGGGCTGAGATAGCCATATAATGTCTTCAGGATACTCATCGTTTTGAAACGGGGAGACCTCCAAAACACTAATCTGATAATCGGTTGCATCGTTCCTACTGGCTGAACGAATCCATTCTGATAAACCTTCAGGTGCTTCATCGCAAGCAATGATGTAATGCAACTGCCCTTGAGACAGCCGATTTCTGTAGCTTTGAGCTACCCAACGCGCCCGATTGGGATCTCCCACTAGCTTCAAAGCGACGTGTTCAAGCCGATTACAGCCAGGTAGACCTTGAGAAAACAGTTCAACTTGGCTGCGTTCATCAAGGCTGCCCAGTGCAGCACCGTAATCGAGGATCTGTGAAATGACAGACCTACCTCTAAGCTCCCTGTTGCCAAAGCGCTTCACTTCCACAATTCCGACATCACCACGATCAGTCAGGAACATTAAATCAGGGTATTTTTGATGTCCCATTAAGTCTTGAACACGGCCCTGCCTAACTAAATGAATGCTGTCTACAAACAGGCCTATCCTCTCAAGGCACAACAACTCATGGTTCCTGAAGATCACATCCTCTAAATGTGATTCAAGAAGCCCTAACTGCCCCAGCCGTTTTCGCTTCAACGTTTGATCAGAGCCATTAGTGCTGGTTTTCACCATGCCATCAATCACGCTAGTTCACTCCTTGATTTCCCTAGAGTGGCCGCAGCACTCACCTGCTGGTCTTGCCAAGCCCCATATGTTTGGCCAGTGCCTTCCAATTTCCAATGTATTCGCCCATTGGCACTTCGACCTGACACCACTGCAGCAGCGGCACTCGGGCTAGTAAAGGCGTAATCGCTGGCGAAACGTCTCACCTTGTTCTCGTCCTCAACCAGCACTCCTTCATCACATAGCTGCTGATAGAGGCTTTGGTAACCACCATCAACACCTGTCCATGTACCTCTCGCGATAGAACCTTCCAGCACGTAAAACTCACCGTCCAGTTCTTGCCCGTAGGCTTTAATACCGTAACGAGGTACTTCTGCTACAAACTTTGGAGAGGCAGCTGGCGACGGTTTTAATATCGACGGTGGGTGAGATGGCATAGGCCGACCACGCAAAAAATCCAGCCCAAGCACCGGCAGTACCGTACGGATCTGCTCCATAAAAAAAGCCATATCGGCGCGGTCTGATTCGGGCAAGTTGATGTACTCATGAGCAGTGCCATTGACCAGCTTGCAGCGCCCTAGCTCGCCTGCTGACTGGATCAGCAGGCTTTCCAGATATTTGACGTGGGCTTTGGTGAGGTTTTGATCCTTGCTGGTCACTAAACAGACTTTCTCCCAGAAGTCCTTGCCACCTTTATCTTCTGGCCGGTTATGCTGTTTTAATCGTGTTCCCACATCATCACTTTCGCCAATATAAACCTGCGGGCGCGGGCTACCTTCCAAGTCAGGCCCCACCAGAAAATATATCCCGGTGCGGCCGCACTCGGGCCGCTGAACTAGCTCTGACAGCTTTGTGCGCGGGCCAGTCAGCACATGGCCTGTCCAGTTCATGATTTCGGCGGTAAGCAAGCCATTGGGTGTGCCATCCACTAGAAACAGCCGAATGCTACGTCCCTGTGTCATTAATTACATACCTGTCAAAAAGAAACACACTCATAAGCTGTTGATTTAAATAATAATTTAACAATTCTTGCTTATAAAAAGGCACTGCTTATCAAATACCCGTCAAATAAAAAAAGCAGAGCGATACCAATACATGACGATTACCGGGCTGATCAACTAATGAGTGATCAATGTCGCGTCTCGGCCTGCTGATTATCGTCGTGAGTTGTGATGTCAGGATTGGACGGTGCGTCTTCACCGATTAAAACAGGCTTGCCATCCTGCCAAAACACCGCGTATTGCCCCAGGCGGCGTTTGCGCTCTAAGGTTTCATCCACGGCGGTGCGAAGGCTATTGAACATTTCTTGAGTATCAGGTGGAAATTGGGTCATACAACCGTAAGCGTTCATTCCACGACGTAGTTGACCTACTTCACGTCACGCAGAGGCCTTAATAACTCCGGCGAGACCTTGTACTGTTTGGGGCCGTCCTCGGCCAGAACAATCACACTCTTGCGGTTGATCTTGGTGACGATCCCCAGCACCGGGCCTTCCCGGCCCTCGAAGGTTACTTTCAGGCCCACCCGCAACTGACTCAGTGCCTGCAGATTTTCCTGATCCCTCAGTTCGTCGATGCGCCGGCAGACGTATTGATTCAATTCCAGCAACTGGTCGATGCTCATGTCCTCAATGCGCATGAACGGTGGCCTCCGGCTGTTTGCTCTGTCGATCAGGGTGGCGTGGGTCGATCAGCGCCCGCAACGGGTTCTCGGCGAACCGAGTTTTCCAGAGACGAGGCGTCAGGTCGCTGACGTCACTGGCCGGATGCTGGCTGATGCGTTGCAGCACGTCCACCAGGTAGGTGTAGGGGGTAATATCGTGCAGCTTGCAGGTGCTGATCAGGCTCTGGATGATGCCCAGGTGTTCCGCGCCCAGTTCGGTCCAGCAGAACATCCAGTTTTTCTTGCCCATGGGGATGGGCCGTAGGGCCCGTTCCAGGTGATTGGTATCGGGTTGTACGTCCGGATCTTCCAGGAACACCGTCAGGCTCGTTTCCCGGCCGAGCACGTAATTCAGGGCTTTGGTTAACGGTTCACTGGGTAACAGGCCGCCTTGCCCCAACTGATCCCGGCACCATTGGAAGAAGCCGCTGACGACCGGCTTCGCATGGTCCAGCCGGTATTGGCGCTTCTTCTCGCCGGTGAGCTCCTTTTCCTTAATGGTATCTTCAATCTGGTACAGCTTCGCGATCTGTTGCAGGGCTTCGGTGGCCTTCTCAGGATGATCCTTTTGGGCCTCAACGAAGCAACGGC
>NZ_JAKGAY010000055.1:0-9281 GCF_021532545.1 Halomonas sp. Cn5-12 | reverse complement strand
AAGAAACGCAGTGTTCGGGCATTACGAAGCAGGCGCTCACGCCGGAAATACGGACCCTTACGAGCAATGCCGATGGCACGTAGCTTCAGACTGCCCGATCAGAGCCCTCGTGAATGAGGCGGGATCATGGCAGCCAAACCGAGCTATCGGCTTTTCGATATCACCCTAGCCAGACGCACCCAGGTCAGTGCCTCGCTCGTCAAGTTCACCTTTACGGGCCCAGACGTTGGCTACATGGCGACCTACGCGCCGGATCAACGCGTCAAACTGTTCTTTCCCAAAGACGGTGGCAGCCTCGACCCGCTGTTCGAAATCGCCAAGCTGGAAGAGCACGACTGGTACGGCGCTTATCGCGCACTGCCCGATACACAGCGCCCCGCCGCGCGCACCTACACCATCCGCGCCCTACGCCCAGAGAACGCTGAAGTCGATGTCGAATTCGTGCTCCACGGCGACAATGGCCCCGCCTCACGCTGGGCCATGCATGCCCAGCCCGGTGACCGGCTTGCCATGACGGCCCCCGACGCCACGGCAGAAGGCCCAGCGCAAGGTTACGAGTGGAAACCGCCCCAGGGTGTGCGCCGTATTCTACTCATCGCCGATGAAACCGCCCTCCCCGCTGCTGCCGGTATTCTGGAAACCCTCGATGACCTGCCGCTCAAACCCAAGGTCGAAGCGCTGCTCGAAGTGCCCCACCTCGACGACGTTCAGTCGCTCCCCCAAGCCGCTAAGCTACACTGGCTGGCCCGCGACACCGAGCCCAGTTGTCGGCACGGGGAGCTGCTGATGAGAGCGCTACGCGATATCGATTTGCATCGGGAAATTCAAGCGCTAGGTGGTGCGCCTGCCACCCCCACTACCAGCGCCACGACCCACGATGAAAGCGACGATGAGGACGGCCCCCTCTGGGAACCCGCCACTCTGGACGACAGCGCGCCCTTCTACGCCTGGATTGCCGCTGAAACCAAGGTCGCCATGAAGCTGCGCCGCTACTTGGTCAACGAGTGCGGGCTCCCCAAGCAGTACGTCACCAGCATGGGCTACTGGAGGCAGGGAAAGGCCAATGGTTAAGGAAATGGCAAACGACACGGCGTCAAACAAGGGTCTCACTAGCCAGCCAGCTCAGACGCCTATTGGCTGGCGAGACAGCCCCAACCGCTATGGACGAATCAGCCGTATACTTCACTGGCTGACCGCCGCGCTGGTCACGCTGCAATTCACCGTGTTGCTGGCTTGGCGTGGGATGGGCGAAAACGCTATCACGCTTTTCCTGGCCAGCATCGGGCCTCATGGCTCGTTAGGGTTTCTGATTCTCATCGTGACGCTGGCGCGCCTTGGCTGGGCATGGCTCAACCGCAAGCGGCGGCCTGCGCAGCCGCCTGGGTGGGGAGGTCGCATCGCGCGCCTGGTGCATATCACCTTTTACGCGCTGCTGCTGTGGCTACCCGCTTTCGCCATACTACGCCAGGTCGGCCGCGGCGGGGCGCTACGCTTTTATGGCATGGAGCTACTGCCCGAAGCAGAGCGCGAGATCCCCTGGATGATCGCCCCCGCCGATCTGCTTCACGGCCCACTCTCGTGGCTGCTATGTGGATTAATCATCGGCCATATCGCCATGGCGCTGATTCATAGGTTCTGGCTCAAGGACAAGGTACTGGCGCGTATGGTGGGGGGAAGTGGCAGGTAAGAGCTTAAGAAGTCATTAGATGAAGGCGCATACTCTGATGAGGAACTCGCTCAGCGTCATAGTGCTAAGGAGAGGTGCTCTTCGCCACTAGCCTGAATGGCATGTTTAAGCACTGACAGACATGACGCCTCCGGCAAACCCATTTATCTGACCGGCTCGAATTTTCCAGCGTCCAGCGCCAAATGGTGGCCTTTGAGGTGGAGACTCTGGGTTAGCAGTTCGTATGAGCGGCGAGTAGGCGTCAGGGATAATTTTGGCGAGAGTGAACCACTGATATGACCTCAATGCGATCCGTCACTTGGTAGACCACGATAAAGTTTGGGTGAGCAACAATTTCTCGCGTACCCGGCAAGCGGCCCACTTGGTGTAAGTAGGGGTGTTCAGCCACTGAGGAGACAGCTGCTTCAATACGAATACGCAGCCGCCGGGCGGCTTGAGGATCGCGCTCGGCGATGTATACGACAAGCTCAAACAAGTCGTTAATCGCCTCGTCATGCCAGTGGATAGGCAGGCTCACGAAACTCCGCCGCGTTGGCGTTGCTCCGCGTCGGCGATGATCGCATCAACCTTGGTCATAACTTGGTCATGAGGCATTCCTTGGCCCGGGTTGTCGATGCTGCGCTGAACTTTGGCCTTGAGCCAACGATCATAGCTATCGGCTTGTTCCTGCGTCTCGAATTCCGAAACGATAGGATCTAGCTGGGTATTCATGATCACCTCTCCTCGGTTACCTGTACAGTTTAATCGATACTCCCTATTTTGACATCTTCCTCTGAAGCTCCCACCTCCGCGCCAATCGACTGCTCGTCAGTCGTTTGCCCAGCCGCCAACAGCTTGCCACTCTCTAGCCGCACCAACCGATCCGCGAGGTGGAAATAGCGGTCATCGTGGGTGATCACCAGCACCGCTTTGCCCATGCGTTTTAGCTCGGGCAACACCTCGCAGTAAAACACCTCTTTGAATAACGGATCCTGATCCGCCGCCCACTCGTCAAACACCAAGAAGGGCCGATCCTCAAGGTAGGACACGACAAGCGCCAGACGCTTACGCTGGCCCTGGGAGAGTGCTTGGGTGGTAAACGCACCGTTTTCAACCCGCACCTTGTGCTGCAGGTGCAACTTGGCCAGCAGGCGGTTGCCTTCCTCGTCCAGGCCATCACGCGGTGCCTCTAACAGGCGCTCAAAGAGATGGAAGTCCGAGAACACCACCGAGAAGAGCTGCCGGTAGGCATCCCAGCCATCCGCTTCGACCCGCTCGCCATTGAGCAATACCTCGCCACCTTCCGGCGGGTAAAGCCCCACCACTACTTTGGCCAGCGTGGTCTTACCGCTACCGTTGCCCCCCACCAGGAACACCACTTCCCCCGGTGTGAAGTCAAGGTTGATCGGCCCCAGCTCGAAAAAGTCATCGCTCTGCTCGTGGTAGTACTGGTGGGTCACGTCACGCAACTCGAGCCGCTGAAAATCCGGCACCGGAGGTGATGTTTGCTTCTCCTGGCCTTGGGGCATCTCGCGGGTGATCTCATCGATTCGGCTAGCGGCCACCCGCGCCATGTTGATCCGCGGAATATTGATCAACAAACCTTCAAGGGGCGTCACCATGAACACGAACACCAGGGCAAAACCGGTCATGATCTGGGTTTGATTAGGCCCATCATCCGCCAATCCAAACAGCACCAGCCCGATGAAGGCGTACATCAGAAACTGCCCCCAGCTGGTCGAGATCACGAACAGCGACATGCCACGGGTACGCAATCGCCGCACGCCTTCAACCGACTCGCCGAGTACCCGATCCATGAAGACCCGGCTCTTGCGCCGGTGCAGACGCAGCTCTTTCGCACCATCGGTCAGCGCACGGAAATGTCCAAACAGGCGATCCTGCTCGGACGAGGCACTCTGGAGGTAACGAATAGCGCGTAAATGAACCAGATGGTAGCCAACAGCCCCCAGCCCAATCACGCCTAAAGCAAACAGGAACACCTGCCATGAGAGCATTGCCAGGTAGCCCAAGCACCCCACCACGATGACCGTATTGGTCAAAATCACCGGCAAGCTAACAAACAGTACCGCCACGTTGTTGCTGTGCTCGGTGAGTGCCGACTGGATCCGCGCACTGCCCACACGCTCGAACCGAGCAAAGGGGGTTTCGGCCACACACTGGGCGACAAAACTGCGCAACTCGGCCAGAGCACGCTGCCCCAATCGCTCAAACAGCGCCGTCGACACCATGCGACAGAGCATCAACGCCACGGCAATGCCCGCAAAGACCCAGGCAGGGTTGACATGAGAGTCGGCACGGCTGGCGGCATCGCCGGTCAACGCCGCATTGATTTGGGCAATCAGCAGCACGCTGAAAAGTCCCGAGAGAATACTGGCCAAGGCAGCGGCGGTCATCAGCCCGCGGGTTCGACGAAACAGATAGGAAAGCACATTCACCTCGTTGAAAAGCGATTGGAAGCCCATTGAAAACCGACAGCTACCTCTAAGGACGAATCGCTCCCGCAAAAAGTTAACCCACCATTACGTAAACAAGCCTCATTCTCATTCGTCCTTAGATAAAGAAGTCCGTCATACCGGCCCATGGCAGGTGATGTCGACGGCTGTTCCTTGTTTGATCCGTTCTCATCGATAGGAGCTTTGCGGTGTCCCGTTCTGTCCAGGCACAAACACAGGTAGACGCATCTTATGAAAGCCCCGCGGAAGCCGCGTTGCTCTCACGTCCCGAGGGCGTGGGCTATCACGTCATTGCGAATGCCACCACGCAGTCACTGCTCGTCAAGGGTGATCAAGAACGTCTTGAGTGGTCATTGGAGGACGATAGCAACACCTTGACGCTGCGCTGGCCGCAGCGCTCCGCCCCCCCACTCCCGGCGTTGCTCGCGGCGATCGAAGGGGCATTTACCTTTCACCCGGCCACTGTGGCGATACGCCTTCGCTTACCCAGCGTCGTGCATGCCAACCTGTGTGCCGCCGGCATCGCCGTGAAAGATAACCAGGGAGAACTCTGGGCCTACGCGGAGCTATTTTGGCAGCTGCCCACCCTTTGGCTTACCTCCCCCTCCCTGCGCGCCTACCCCCAGCAGCCGATCCTTACGAATGGAAAACGCCATCCACGCCGCCCACCGCGCCCCAGTGGCACGGTCTATCAGCGCCATATTCCCTGGCTCGATGCCACGGTGAGCTTTCGCGTGCTTGACCTGGCGCTCGACCTGGAACGCTTCAACCGCTGGATGAACGACCCGGTCGTCGCCCACTTCTGGGAGGAGCAGGGCGACCTGGAACAGCACCGCGAGCGGCTAGAGAGCACCCTGCAAAACCCCAGCGTGTTACCGCTGATCGGCTGTATCGACGGCGAGCCCTTCGGCTATTTCGAGACCTATTGGGCCAAGGAGGATCGCATCGGTGCCTATTACGCAGCCGATGACTTTGACCGCGGCTGGCACGTACTCATCGGCGAAGCGGCTTTTCGAGGGCGGCCATATGTGGCGGCCTGGATGCCCTCCCTCTCGCACTATCTGTTTCTCGATGACTGCCGCACTCAGCGCCTGGTGATCGAACCCCGGGTGGATAACGCCAAAATGCTGCGCAACCTTGCCCAGTGCGGTTACGCCCACGTCAAGGCGTTCGATTTCCCCCATAAGCGGGCCATGCTCGGCATGCAGCTTCGCGAACACTTCTTCAACGAGCGCAGCTGGATTCCGCTGCCGCCCCACCCTGGGTCAGCGCCACGACCCGACCCACGCTTCACCTTATAAACACGTCAGCCACGAGGACCCTTATGCATATTCATGACTTGATCGGCATCGGCTTCGGCCCCTCCAACATTGCCCTGGCCATTGCGCTCGACGAACATCGTCAGACAGGGCAAGCGAAGGATGCCTTGTTCATTGAGCGCCAACCCTGCTTTGCCTGGCACCCGCATATGCTGCTGGACAACGCCCATATGCAGATCTCTTTCCTGAAAGATTTGGTCACGCCACGTAACCCTAAAAGCCGCTTCAGCTTCCTTAACTATCTGCACAGCAAAGGCCGCCTGCAGGACTTCATCAATCTGCAGACCTTCTTCCCCAGCCGTCACGAATTCAATGATTACCTGAGCTGGACGGCCAGCCACTTTGAACACCAGTGCGCCTATGGAGAGGAGGTATTTGAAGTACTGCCCGAAACGGACAGCGACGAGGTCGCCTACCTTCGCGTTCGCTCACGGGATGAGAGCGGCGCGGTACAGGAAAGGCTCACCCGCTCACTGGTGATCAGCGTGGGCGGGGCGCCCAACGTGCCGGAGTGCTTCACCGGGCTAAAAGACGACCCAAGGGTCTTCCACTCCAGCCACTACCTCAGAGAGCTGGCAAAGCAATACGCCCCCAAACGCATCGCCGTAATTGGTGCGGGCCAGAGCGCGGCTGAGATCTTCCTGGATCTGCACGGCCGTGAAGGCATCCAGGTGGATCTTATTAGCCGGGCGTGGGCCTTTAAACCCTCGGATGATAGCCCCTTCGTTAACGAAATCTTCAACCCCGAGTACACCGACTACGTGTTCAACAACCCCACCGGCCAGCGGGAAGCACTACTGCAGGAGTACAAAAGCACCAACTACTCGGCCCCTGATTTGGCACTGATTCAGGAGATTTACGATGTGTTCTACCAGCAAAAAGTCACCGGCCAGGCCCGCCACCGCTTCCGCCGCCGCCATGAGGTGATCGGCAGTGAAGCAGGCCCTGAAGGCGTCGAGCTCAAAGTGCGTGATTTGGAGACTGGCCATACGGATATCACCCGTTACGACGCCGTAGTGTTAGCCACCGGCTATGTACGCGACACCCATAAACGGCTGCTGGCTCCGGTGGCGGACTACCTGCCCGATTTTGCCGTCAATCGCCGCTATCAGCTCTATACCAAGCCTGAGTTCAAACCGGCTATTTTCCTGCAAGGCAGCTGCGAGCCCACCCATGGTTTAAGCGATACCCTGCTGTCGATTTTGGCAGCCAGGACAAGTGAGATTTGTGCTGCACTAGATCAGAAAACTGCCTTATATGCATCCTCGCCCTGTAAGCAAGAAGTCACCGCGCCATAGTGCTCGGCCACCCCGAGGCTCACTTGATGTTGACTTCGGGGTTCATATACTCATAATGCAAACAATAACAATTAAGATTTACACAAAATTAAAATGAACCTCATTTAAGGAGAACATTCGTGAACCAACCCACTTTCCGCAAGCGGTGGCTTACGGCCGCCATTGCTGTTGCTGCCTGCAGTACGTCGGCAGCTGTGCTTGCTCAGCAAAATGCTACGTCGACAAACCACTCGATTGACAATGATGGCAGCGAGCTGTCTACACTCACTGTCACCGGGGATCGCCTGCCCTACGGCATGACCGAAAACAGCAATTCCTACACTAGCGAAAGCACTAGCATTGGCTTAGTTTCACAATCTGTGCAGGAAACGCCGCAATCTATTAGCGTTGTTACACGAGATCGCCTCGATGATCAAGGGACTACCACGCTGTCTGAGGCCCTACGAAATGTCACAGGCATCACCGTAAATGAGTACGGTCCTAATCAGTATGTTATCAAGGCTCGAGGCTATAATATTGATTCCTTCCTTATGGATGGCAGTCCTGTTCAGAGCGCGGGCAGTGCCTGGGAAAGTGCCGGAGTATTTGACCCCGCACTACTTGATCGAATTGAAGTATTGCGCGGACCTGCGGGCATTCTCCATGGCGCCGGCGAACCCGGCGGCACTATCAACCTAGTTCGTAAGCGTGCTTTAGCTGAGAGCCAAGCCTCTGTATCTATTTCTGCAGGTACGGACGATGCCTATCGGGGTGTTGTTGATGTTACCGGCGCGTTAGACAGCGAAGGGCAAGTACGGGGCCGTTTCGTCGGTGTCTACGATGATCGAGACTCTTTTATTGATCACGTTTACTCAGAGAACCAAATCGGCTATGGCACGCTTGAGTTTGACTTGTCTCCCGAAACGACACTGTCAATGGGCGTTACTGTGCAAGATGAAGAGTTTAGACCGCACTCTGGATTACCAGCTTACAGTGATGGCACTCTACCCAATGTAGACCGCTCTACCTATATCGGATCTGACTGGGATAAGCAGACAGGAGACGCACAACGCTATTTTATAGAACTTGAGCATCGCCTAGCTAATGGAGGCGAAATAGTCTTTAAAGCTAATCGTTTGGATCGCGATGCAAGCCTAAGAAAAAGTAGTGAAGGAGTTCTAGTCGCTGATCAAAATACCGGCGAGTTTGCGATTCGTCAGATCGCTTGGGATCTGGAGAAGCAGGACGATTATTTGGAGGCCCAGTTTAGCACCCCATTCCAACTAGCTGGAGCAACTCATGAAGCCGTATTCGGCACCAGCTATCAGAGTAGTGAGCTAAGTAATCAATGGGTCTTCGGCGACCCTCAATATCTTCCTCAGAATCTGTTTGACCCAATACATAACCGTACAGAACCAGATTTCGATGGCACACCTGGTAGGACTGAGCTTAATATCGAACAATATGCCTCTTACGGCCAGTTTCGATTCAATCTTATGGATGATTTTACACTTGCGCTTGGTGGCCGTATAAATTGGTGGGAAACCAATAACTTTCTTGGTGGTGAAACGTCCGGTGATGATGGCACTGAGTTTATCCCCTACGCAGGATTGATCTATCGCCTCAACGAAGGGCTCAACTTATACACAAGCTACACTGGCATTTTTGAGCCACAAACGGCTGTAGGAAGTGACGGCAACCCTATCAAGCCAAGAGAGGGTGAGCAATACGAGGCCGGTATTAAAGGCTCACATGCCGAGGGTAGCTTGAACTGGCATGCTGCAGTTTTCCGTATCGAAGACACCAATCGCGCATATTCTGATCCTAATAATCCTGGCTTCTCGATTCCTATCGGCGAAGCAAAAAGTGAAGGCTTCGAGCTAGAAGTTAGCGGCGAACTGTTGCCTCGCTGGGATCTCAGCGCTGGTTATGCCTATACACAGACAGAGTTCGTAAGAGATGCTAATTCGGAAGGACTCACACTCTCGCCGGACACGCCGGAGCATAACTTCAACCTATGGTCACGCTATCGATTCAGCGATAATCCAAATCAGGGCTGGCGCCTTGGTGCTGGCATAAATACAGTCAGCAGTGTTTATGCCGAAAGCGGAGATACGCGTATAGAGCAAGGAGGCTATACCACCGTGTCAGCCATGGTCGGCTATCGAGTCAATGAGAACTTGGATATCTCTTTTAACGGCAACAACCTAACCGACAAAGAGTATTACTCCTCAGTTCGGGGAGAAACCCGACATAACTACTACGGTGCACCACGCAATTTCATGATGACGATGAAATATGACTTTTAAAAAATCAGCATAGCACTCCCCAACATCTCGATTTACATGTATTTTATTCGGCCCTGCTTAGGTAGGGCTGAATTTTTGATAGTGAGTATCTATCATTTTTTATACACTAATACCTGAATCCGTGAGACCGCCCCCCGGAAGCACTTCTAACCCACTGACCTGCATGGCAATATAGCCATTATCGCCATTCACCCAGACAGTGCCATGCCCAACATAAAGTTCCGCGCCAGTCGCCG
>NZ_JAKGAY010000054.1:0-10310 GCF_021532545.1 Halomonas sp. Cn5-12 | reverse complement strand
TGCGCCAGTTACAGAAACTGGCGTAGCCGATGTTCTCTTGTTTGCAGAACTTCGAAGCTGACAGACCACTGTCACGCTGCTGATTGACCAGAGCCTGCCACTGTTCGGGTGTGCGGTGCTTTCTCATAGGGGTAACCTCGTGTTGGAAAGTGTGAGGTTACTGTAGGGCGATTTTCAGCAGGGTGGCAGAACGTCGTGGAATGAACGCTTACATACAACCTCCATCTGCTTGGCCTCTGTAGACACTACCGAATCCTCTGGTGGCTGCCATCCTCGTACATCGATTTTGCCGGTGACGGCGGCGGAGATCAGGGCTGAACGGCGTTCTTGGAGTAACTGCATATTTCGCTTCGCCTCACCAACCAGTTGATCAAAACGAGACGACTCTCGATCTATGTAGTCTGCAATTTTGGCCTGCTCATCTATCGGCGGTTCAAATAGCCAGAACTCTACCGCATCGGCAATGTTAAACTGCTTCTGCGCTGCCCCGTACTGAACTATTTCTACTTGATGACGAATGAGACGACTGTTCATTGCAGCACAAAGCCACCTAGAGTCATAGCTACCTTTCTTGGTAAGCATAACGGAGGCGCAATTTCCACCTTCACACTCTGGTGGGACCACAGCTGTTACGCCTGGATACCCCACGCGCATCGTCACAACATCACCGGTTTCCAGCATAGTTTTTCTGTTGCGGCGGCTATTTTCTAACGAGATCTTTCTGGCCTTATCAACTTCAATATACCCCTCTCTGACCTCTCCGCCGTAAATGAAAGGAAGCCCTTCTTCAGCCAGGTAGCTACTAGGGTTAACGACAATACCAACAGTAATAAATGGCGACACATTTTTAAGCCGCTTCCTTACCCAATGCGCAGGCACTTCCCCGAGCCACTCCACCCCGGAGTCTTTCATCGGCACAGCGGGGTCGAGCCCTTTGGTGACAGCATGGGAAATCACCGCCTGGCGCTTTTCCTTGAGCAGTGCGATCAGGCGCTTCTGCTCTTCCACCAAGGCGTCAATGCGAGCGGTTTCGTGGTTGAGGAAGAAAGCGATGGCCTTTTGTTCTTTCCATGGTGGAATGGGGAGAGATAACGCTACCAAATCTGACGCATTAATGGCTGGGTAGCTGACACCAACAGAGCGGGCAATGATACTTGAGATAAACCACTCTGCTCTAACCACATAACCCAGCAGTATAGAGTCATAGATGCCAGGTATGGGTCTAATAACAGCAAAGCCTGTGGAACCAACAAGGTTAATAGGTGGCTCAATTACCGGTGCAATAGCACGGAGATATGTACGCACAGTCGAGATTAGGACATCACCACCCTTCAACACTCGCCGTGCCCTTGATGGTGCCGATGAAAAAAAATGTTCAGACCAACCGGTGACCCCGATTTGCTCATCTACATCCGAAATCTCAACATATTTAATTGGATGGTTGTCAGGAGTGCTTTCCGGTAATACCTCGTCATTATAAGTTGCAACGTATTTCAGAGGCTGTATTTCCCAATGCATCGGCACTTCACCAAGCCACTCAACGCCTGAGTCTTTGTACTCGGGATAAGCGGGATAACTCATGCCGATAGCTCCTCAATCATCTGCTTGATCTTGTCGGTGCAGGCTTTGAGGTCGGCGTCGATCTCCTCCAGTGGGCGCGGTGGCGTGAACTGGTAGAAATGGCGGTTGAAAGGGATCTCGAAGCCAACGATACCGATGCGGCCATCTAGCTCGTCGCGTTTATTTTCATCGATCCAGGCATCGGGTACGTGGGGCTTTACTTCCCGATCAAAGTAGTCATACACCGATTCGCCATAGGGCACGTTTTCGTTATCGCGCAGGCTGGTATCTGGCTCGGGATTGCCGTGTTTGTCCAGGCAGATATCGGCGTCCAGGTCACGCTCGGAAAGCGCATTGAGAACGGCCTTCTGTACGGGTGCGCCCACTTTTAAGCCTTCGGCCTTGAGCGCTGCATTCAAGGCCTTGGTAAACGTTTTGCGATTGGTGTAGCGATGCTCACCTAATTGCTTGCAGGCAGCTTTAAGGGCAGTTTGTTCGTCCTCATCCAGCTTCTGAATGGCTTTTTCGTTATCCAGCTTGGCAAGGCGTTCGTCGCTGGCCTCGAAGTTCAGGCGCAGTGGCCGCTCGACGGTAATCCGCCGATAGCCAAAGGCTTCTACTGGGAAGAGCTTGCTTTCGTCATTTTCCTCATAAGCGCCATACAAGCGGACGATATCGTCAATATCGCGGTCGGTAATGTACTGGCGTTTGCTGCCTAGCGACTTGCGCATCTTGCTGGCCCGGCCGGTGGCATTAATCAGCTGTACTTTGCCTTTACGCTCGGCGGGCTTGTTGTTGGAAAGCACCCATATATAGGTAGCAATGCCGGTGTTGTAAAACATATCCGTGGGCAGACCAACGATGGCTTCCACCATGTCATGTTGTAGCAGGTAACGGCGTATTTCGGATTCCCCACTGCCCGCCCCACCGGTAAACAGCGGCGAGCCGTTGAGGATGATCCCTATGCGCGAGCCACCGTCTTGGCGGGAGCGCATTTTGGCCACCAGATGCATCAGAAAAAGCAGCGAGCCATCAGAGACACGCGGTAAGCCAGGGCCAAAGCGGCCATCATAGCCACGGTGCTTGTGCTCGTCGGTGACCTGCTTCTGCACCTTCTTCCACTCAACGCCAAACGGCGGATTGGAGAGCATGTAGTCAAATCGCTCCCCCGCCAGTTGGTCGTCCGAGAGCGTGTTGCCCAGTTTGATTTGTTCGACCTCCTGCCCCTTGACCAGCATATCACCCTTACAAATGGCGTAGGACTCGGGGTTCAGCTCCTGCCCGTGCAGCGAGACGGTGACATTCTGGCTGACCTGCTGAATGTAGTCGTCGCTTTCGGAAAGAAACCCGCCAGTGCCCGCCGTTGGGTCATAGACGGTAACGATGCTATTGGGCTTGAGCTTTTCTTCCTGGCCTGTCAGCACCAGTGAGGTCGTCAGGTGGACGATATCGCGGGGCGTAAAGTGCTCACCAGCAGTCTCGTTGGAGCTTTCGGCAAACTTGCGAATCAGTTCTTCAAAAATGCCGCCCATACCGTGGTTGGTCACCCGCGCAGGGCTTAGGTCAATAGCTGCAAACTGCTGCACGACTTTATAGAGCAAGTTATTGGCGTTGAGCTGCTGAACAAAGCTCTCGAACTCGAAGTGCTCGAAAATCTCCCGAGCGCTCTGGCTAAACGACTGCACATAGCTCATCAGGTCGTCGCTGGTCTGCGTATCAGACAAGCTGCCCAGGCTCAGCAGTGAAGCATTGAAAAACGGCTGATTAGCTGCCCGCAGCAACAGCTTCTCACGCACTGCCTCAGGCTTGTTCTGATGGACTTCAGCGGCTTTCAGCACATCGGCCTTGGTAGGCTCTAAGACGCACTCCAGGCGGCGCAGCAGCGTAAACGGCAGAATGATGCGGCCATACTGGGACTGCTTGAAATCGCCGCGTAGAAGATCGGCGACCGACCAGATAAAAGCAGCAAGCTGAGAGTGACTTTCCGTGTTCACGGATGCTTCCCCATGTTCAGTAAAAATTGATGGGCACTATCATACACACCTAGGTTCGCAGCTGAGTACCTTATGGCATCGTCGCTTAGACAAAGAGTGTATTTATCGAGCGTTCGACGGTGCGGCTACACATCACCGTATAATTTGCCTAGCCGCGCCAGTACGATCCGACACAACTTAATGATGCCGCGCACTCAGCTGGGTTCGAATCCAGCAGTCAAGCTCCTCTTCGTCCCATGCTACTGCCCTCCCCCCAAGTTTGGCCTGCCTGGGGAATGAAGGGTCGTAATTGGGAGAGTTCTTATCTAATTTATTGTAAATGGTTGATCTGGATAGCCCAGTGCGCCTAATGACCTCTGGCAGCCTGAGCATAGACTTGTGCTGGTACCTTACCTCGCCACATGCGGAAAGTTGCGAGTCAGTGTTAAAGCTTTTCAAGCCATTGATTTGGTTATACATTGCGCATCCTCATCACAACAAATGAACGGGTATCATCTGATGACTTCACCAGACGTTGACCGCTGCTATGTTCGCGCTGGGAGCATTATGTGGATACAGTAAGACCTAAACTCAGAACGAATTTAGGTTGCGGTATTGACTTTTTAAAAAAACTAGCGATCAAGGAAGGATGTGAGATGAGTATGATTGAAATTGAAGAACAGCAGTATCTTCAAATAGTTAATGATTCTAAAGCCTTGAATGAGCTTTTGTCAGAGCTAGATATCATTTGCACTGAATTAGGTACAGAGCTTCTTCATGAGCAACCTGTAGATGAAATGGATGCTATTGATCATGAAAAGCAATGGCATGAAGCTCTAACTCAGGTGGTGGCAGGAGAACCAGACCCATTTGACGACTGGAAAGTATCAATAAGGCTTGTACAGACTACAGACAAAAAAAAGCTTCAAGAAAACATTGACAACCACTTAAAAATAGCACTTCGACAAATAGCATTAGTATCACACTTCAACCAACACATAATTCCTCAAGTACGGAAAAATATTCATGAGGGTGTTCGGCGACACCGTATGCTGTTAAACGCGCACTCTACTATAGGAAAAGCTGCTACCTATGCGCATCAACATGCCACTGCCTGGAGGATGCTAAAAGACTATCGTGATAACTCAGTTGAGACTCGCTCTAAAAAAGCTGCAAAAGCCAACACAGAGATAAAAGAAGAAAAAGACGCATTACTAAGAGCACTAACGAAGTGGGCGTTGGTAAAAAAACGCCCTATTGGAGGTTGGAAAGATTTACAGTCTGCTGCTTTGGATATTGCCATCTCGATACATCCGCTGATGATTGAATATGGCATTAAAACAACTAAAGATGAATTAAAATTAGCTGAAAATTTAGAAAAAACTATCTTCAAAGAAGACAGCTTAAGAAACCTCTACAATAAAAATGCTAAAGAAGAGCTAAAAAAACCATACAAAATCAGGCAAATCCCTTTTTCAGCAAAAATTGAGATACGTAAAGATATTTAAAGAAGAACACAACACTTTGACAAGCTCTCTTAATTTAAGAGAGCTCTATAACAGATATTAAAATTCAAATACACCAAGCCTTGAAAAACAGGCAGTCTTATAAAGTATAAAAAAATTTACAATGGGCTTAGCATAATCAACCTCTGGACCCGTCAAAGCAATGCACACCATTTCCTAAGTTTTTAGAATATGCCTTACATAAATAACTAGCCGCTCCAAACACCTGTCCAAAAGTCATTTGATCTTCCCGTTGAAAAAACCATACAGCCATCTCGTTGGTTATAGGTTTTCGTGGTAATTGCACAAGCCCTTCCATACATTCATGAGGCTGATTGATCGCCAGCGCCCATGACCTGACGATGCGATGAAAAATATTTTCATATACATACCGACCGCATGGAGACTTACCAACAAAACCGATACTGTTGTATGCATCACCATTTAACAATAGTAAGAGGTGGTAATGTGGATTGATACTTGTATTTTGTTCACAACACCACACAACCCGCAATCTATGCGGATACTTTGTGTTGGCTCTGTCTAGCTCACGCCTTAAAAAAATCTGAAATTCGCTCAAAGTAGAGTTTTTCTGCCCTACTGCGCTAGAATTCATACTAATTGGAAAACGAAGATCAATACGAATTGCCAAAATACGATTGCAGTCCTGGCGGGCATTTCTCATCACATCCAATAATTTCGCTAGGTAATTTTCTATCAGCGGCCCTTTCTGTGTTTGAACCCACATGCCATGGTAATAGTTTTCCCACCACAGCTTCAGAGCAGGATTATCGGGGTGCCGTTTACGACGATGTTGACCAACGTTGTGTATAGTGGTATTCATAATGTATTCCCTCCTCATTCAAAGGATTATGTATGGCTAGATAGCCATATTTATGTTTGCATAGGGGTGTAATGATTAAAGAGCTAGTCTAAACCCGTCACTAATCGCCCTCCCCCTCTAATAACAATAATTTATTTAAGGAATAAATATTAAATAAGCAAATAGCTTGGGTATAACTTTATCGATCAGGTATAAGGTCGCCGGCTTTAATGCCTCCCTCCATAGTCAATATCACCACTCTTTATAAAGCCATAATAATATTACCGTCATTAATCTAGCCCTTAACCAACTCATAGCTTAGCCCTTAAAGCCCACCACTAACAGGCTTTTCGCTGGATTTACTAAACATAAAAATTCATTTTAAGGTATAAAATAAATCCATTCAATATAGCTAAACTCACAGAGATTACTAATTATTTTTCATTCAAATAATCAAGGCAATCAGTATAATCTACCCAACCTTACCCAGCCCCTTAAGATAATACAATCCACCAAGCCAATCAAATAAACTTATTCGCACAAATACCAACATGAACAACTCTAATATTCATTGAAAGCCCATTAATAAACAAAAAAATTCATTAACGTCCCATACAGTCCAATACACTTCTAAATTTGTATGAAAAAACATCAAACCACACTCCTCAAACGACTGTTAAGCTTAGGCATAGAAAAACAGCAACACACCAGTTGCTATTTTGGCATTCATTAAATCGAGATTTGGGAGTAACGCATGACTAATCAAGCTACCTATCCATCCCCCTTCGTCTACGGCACTAGACAAGAGCTATCAAACGGCTACCAACCCCCCACCATTACTGGCTCCAATATCACTTCAAATGTGTCTCCACAACTTCAATCTAGCAGTGGTAGAACAGCCAGAGTATCTAAGGTAAACCTAGTCAGGTGCATTATTAACGCACACTATCGGCATGTAGTGACTCCTGATGGAGCTCATTTCCTGATGCCCATTGATGGTGGGCCTGTTTTGATACCAGAAACAGAGATAGTTGCACCACTCATCAAGAAAATCGTGGCAGATTACAGCCAGCGTGATGTCACTGAGCGAAGCATACTGGATGCATTGGATGTAATTCTCAATGAACCAGCCAGTCCGCAGCTTATCGGTCACGGACGCACCTGGTTAGGTCAAAACCTTGAGCGCTATATTGAACTAAATGGCACGGTAATGATGTTTCCAACTGGACAGGAAATCATGACTCAGCCTCAGAACCTCTGTCCATATTGGCATCCCAGCAATAGTCGGTCTTTCCAGGCTCCCTCCATACAGGGAGACATCAAGGACTTAAAAGCAATCGAATCCTATATCACTCTCCCAAAGGATAGAGAGCTTTTGATCTATACCTATTTAGTGCTGTGCTTGATGCCAGATAAACAACAGCTAGCATTAGAGATAACCGGAGAACGCAGCAGCGATGCATCAAAATTACAGCAACTCATTAAAAATTTAGTCGATCCAGTTCGTAAGGAAACAGCCATTCGTGACATCCCTAAAACCGTCAAAGAAATTGATAGATGTGCTTGGCGACATCATGCCATCAGTTTAGAAGACATCGAAGACAGCCTTAGCCCTGTGGTACAGCGCCGGCTGTTTGAATACCTACGTAAAGCACCTCTTAATTGGAAACCAGTAGGCTGCCATGAGAGCACTTCCACACTCATGGTTTCACGCACCTGTATTTTAAGCAGCTCTGAACCCGTCATCACATATGATGCTTTATCTGACGTGACATTGAGTTTGGAAATGCCCCCTCTTTCTTATACTCAACAAGTTAGTCCATCTTTTTCAACACCTAAGCAGCAGAGAATTACAGGCAGGCTCCAAGCCACTATATTCAATGCATTGCTTACATTACTTGGCAAGGTGCATTCACAGGCAGGGCGGATGAGAATAGAACGTGAAGTACCTGCAAAATGGCGGGATTTCTGTCGCATTGGCGTTATTGTCTCTATAGCACTGACCAGAAGCGACACACTTTTTTGGCTTCAGTACGACGCGTATTGGAAAGAAAGGCTTTGCGAAATTACAGAGGAAGAACCGGTTGCCCAAGCAATCGTTGATTACATTAGCAAAAATGACATTAAGGAAGCTATCGAAAAACCCGTAAAAGCTTGGTTTGCCACTTTGGCAGAACATCAGCCTATATGGGCCAGTGAGAGCAAATGGCCTCGTGAACCACGTGGCCTAGGTTCTGCATTAAAGCGCATTGCTCCCCTGTTAGAAGCGCAGAGAATTACTTGTTACAGTAACGGAAAACGTGGCTCTTATAGGCATTGGGTAATCGGCCCTCGTCCCCCTAGCCTCGAAGAAACCCTCAGGGATATCCACGAATTTTTATAATGGTCGCCTGCCCACTCAGCTGGAGAGAACCTCGCCAAGCGCTTAGGCTTGCTTTTGGCGAGGTGAGGCATAGATTTTATCCCAATGCTTGAGCAAACGGGATACCTCTGATTAAGATGATAAGACTCCCTTGTAAGAAACGGCATACCACCCACTTTTCTTGGCGGCATCAATCACCGGGTACCTCGCCAAGTCTGATGCAATGGTCGACTGGCCCCATATCGCCCCCCTACCTGAAAGAGCGTTCCCAAATCGTTGCGATAGGCACGCCCGGTAAATTTCAACTGCGCTCACATGAGACAAAAATAGCCTACGGCGCTCCATCAGTTGGTAGCCGATCAGTGCACTGCGGCAGATGACGCGACAAACCTAGGCCCTAGGGCGCAGCGTAGCTTGATAGCGGCTCATGGTCATGCAAGCAGCAAAGTCTGGCAAGCGACTGCTAACTCATATGAGGGAGGCCTGGGTGAAGCTTTAGGAGTACACAAACAAGGGGGGTTGCTCTCAACGAACGTAAGAAGGAAGCGAAAGGAATGACGATTTTATGTAGCTCCTGCAAGCGCATGTGGTGTTCGGAACGGGAACAGTTTTATCACCATCAATGACCAGATTCGTAGCCCATTAGAACGCTGGGTCAGCAAGATCACACACAAGTATCGACGAAGAGGCAAAAAGTAAAGCCACTCACGCACTCAACGATATGACGTTACTTCGCTCCGGTTTGAATGATGTGACGACGTACGCAGTCGACATACCCGTTTATTTCATGCGTAACCGTCACTTTTGTATAGATTAAAGTTTTCAACGTCGTGACGTCGTGGCCAGTGAGCCCTAGCTTCATTGGCTTGATTAACTTATCTGACCTGCAGTAATTCATTCCACTGCGTCGTATACCTCGGTGTACGCCGCTCACTACGCAACGACCAGGCGTTTCCTTTTCGTGGCAGGCCCAGCTGTACCGTCCCCTTGCCCAGCTCACGGTTGAGCTTGTCCATCGTCGCCATTAATCGTTCGCTACGTTTGGCTTCTTCGTCGGTCTGAGGGGTTTCAGTGAGGGTGAGCTGTCGATTAGCTTTAGGCGATAGATCAAGCAGCATGAGACCCACTTTGTGGTAGGCGTATCCTTTTCGCCAGAGACGACGCAAACCCTGCACCGCAGCGGCGATGATCTCACGACTATCATCAGTGGGCCGTTCCAGAGAAATGACCACACGTTGACGATATTGAGGTAAATCCGTACGAAACGAGTTGGTGCGGATAAACACCATGATGGCGCTGGTGACGCTTTGCTGCTTACGAAGTTTTTCGCCCGCCCTGGCACCATGATGCCGTAGCGCTTCCCTTAACTGATGGGGATCGTTGGTAAGCCGCCCAAAGGAGCGAGACACCATGATCTGTTGTTTAGGCTGGCTCATGTCATCTAGCTGAATGGAGGGTTGTCCCCGCAACTCCCAGACAATGCGCTCCTGCACCACACTAAAGTGCCGACGGATATGTTTCGGGTCTGCTTCTCGCAGGTCCCAGGCAGTCTCAATGCCCATGACGCGTAATCGCTCGCCGGTGCGGCGTGCAACGCCCCATAGTTCGGTGACAGGCAACTGCTTCAGCAACGCTTTAGTAGACGCGCTTTCTGCAAGCAACGTGCATACACCTTGGTCTCTATATGCAGGGTGTTTTTTAGCGGCATGATTGGCGACCTTGGCCAACACCCGTGTCGGCGCAAACCCCACTGACACGGGAATACCTGTCCACTGCTTCACCGTATCCCGCAACGCTTGGCCTCGATGTTTCAAGGTATCTACCTCAAATCTCTGAAACCCGACAAAGCTTTCGTCGATGGAGTACACCTCTACATGGGGTGAAAACTCGCCCAGTACCTCGGTTACCCGTTGGGACATGTCACCATACAACGCATAGTTGCTGGATAGCAGGACGGCTTGAGTTAAGCTCAGTTCTTGTGTATGGAGGGCAGTAGAGAGGGTGGCGTATCCTGTTGATTGATCTCGCCAGATCACAACCAACATAGGACGGATACGCCATGAGCAATTCTACTCTCCAAGCCGTGA
>NZ_JAKGAY010000053.1:0-11520 GCF_021532545.1 Halomonas sp. Cn5-12 | reverse complement strand
CTAATTAATCAATAAAATCAAGATCTTATTATGTTGTAACATAATACAAGCTGCGGTAATCCCATGGAGGCTTGCGTAAGTCCGGCACATCGTCGGCAGCTGCCTGAGAAGTGGGAAGCCTCGCCCGCTAGGGCGGGGAGCAGTCACCACACGATCTTTGAATAAGATCTTTGCAATAGAAGGTGCCGCTGTTTTTTGTGCTCTGTTAAAGTAAACAGCGTTACCTTCATTCACCTGCTGCCGGAGAGCGGCCCTTGGACACTCGTTTCCCCTTTGTAGATTGGTTTCGTAACGCCTCCCCATACATTAATGCGCACCGGGGGCGAACCTTTGTCATCTTGATTGAGGGCGAAGCCATGGCGTCGGGCCGAGGGGAGCAGCTCATCCAGGATTTAGCGCTGCTGCACACCTTAGGTGTGCGCTTGGTAGTGGTGTTCGGCATTCGCCCTCAGGTACATGAGGCACTGACTGCCGCTGGCGTAGAACCCACCCGGGTGGATGGCCGCTGGGTGGCCGATCGCGCGGTGATGGCCCACGTTGAGCAGGTAGCGGCGCACCAGCGGCTCTGGCTGGAAGCGCGGCTCTCGTTGGGGCTGCCCAGCACGCCGCTGCATGGCGTGGAGCTGAGCGTGATTTCCGGTAACCTAGTCACCGCCAAGCCGCTTGGCGTGCGCGAAGGCGTGGACTTCGATCACAGCGGCGAGGTGCGCCGGGTGCGCGCCAGCGCCATCGAAGGGCTGCTGGAGAAGGGCTCGCTGGTGCTGCTGCCGCCGCTGGGGTTCTCCAGCACCGGAGAAGTATTCGACCTGGACGCCTCGGAAGTGGCCCAGCACGCCGCCGTGGCCCTAAAGGCCGATAAACTGATTCTACTGGGCGAGTCGGAAGGATTGGAGGACGAGCAGGGCGCGCTCTTGCGCCAGCTTTCCCCTTTTGAGGCAGAGCCGCGCCTGCAGCAAGCCGCGCCGGGTAGCGAATTGGCGCGACACTTGAGTGCTGCCTGCACCGCCGCCCGTGAGGGTGTAGCACGCACTCACTTGCTCTCGTGGCGCAATCACGACGCGCTGCTGGGCGAGCTGTTCACCCGTGACGGCGTGGGCACCATGATCACCCAGCACCGCTACGAGCAGCTGCGCCCGGCCACGCTCAATGACGTGGCGGGCCTGCTGGAGCTGCTGGAGCCTCTGGAGCGGCGCGGCATGCTGGTGGCCCGCTCCCGAGAGCGGTTAGAGCACGAAATTGATGATTACATGGTGATTGAGCGCGACGGCATGGTGATCGGCTGCGCGGCGCTGCACGTCTTCCCCGAGACCACCGTGGGCGAGCTGGCCTGCGTGGCCGTGCATGGCAATTACCGGGGCGGCGAGCGCGGCGAGCGACTGGTCGAAGCCCTGGAACGACGCGCCCGCCAGCAGGGGCTTTCCGATATGTTCGTGCTCACCACTCATACCGCCCACTGGTTCGTGGAGCGCGGCTTCCGCGCCGCCAGCCTGGAAGACCTGCCCCCCCTCAAACGCGAGGCCTACAACCACGCCCGTAAATCCAAGGTGCTGGTGAAAAATCTGGCGGGTTAGTGGGGGAAACCGGCACCATGCGCGCTATCGACTACCTAATGACAATTTCCCGGCAGAAGCTGGGCGCGGCCACATCGCCTTTCAGCACCAGGCGGCGGCCTTCGGCCTCTACCAGCTGCTTGGTCTCTTCGGCGTCGCGGCTCTCCTTGAGGTGCACGATCACACTGTCGGCCCCTTCACGGGCGTAGTGCACGGCAATCACCAGTGCGGCGCTATTTCTGATAGCGCCGTTTTACTTCCACGTTCAAACGCCCCTCACCCAGCTTCAATTTGAGCAGCTGGCCCGGCTGAGTATCCTGGGCGCGGCGCACGATCTGGCCTTGTTCGTCCTGGGCGATGGCATAGCCACGGCCTAGTACTGCCAGCGGGCTGACCGCGCTGAGTGCCCGGGCGGCGCTGTGCAGGCGTGCCTGGCGCGCTTCCAGCTGGCGCTGTATGGCGCTGGCCAGGCGGCGTTGCAGGCGTTCGATGCGCTCGCTTTCTGCCCGGTGCAGCCGGGCCATGTCCTGGCTGGCCAGCCGACGGCCGAGCTGGCCAAGCTGGCGCTGCTGCTGGCTCAGCGTGAACTGCATGGCGCGCGCTAGCCGCTGGGCGAGGGCTTGCAGGTGCTGGCGCTGGTGGGCCAGCCGCTCTCCCGGGTGGCGGAGCCGAGCGCGCAGGGCGTCCAGCCGCTGGCTATCGCGCTCCAGGCGGGTTTGCAGGGCGCGCTGCAGGCGCTGTTCGGCCTGTTGGAGTTGGCGCTTGAGGGCGTGCTGGTCGGGCACCAGCCGCTCGGCGGCGGCGGAAGGGGTAGGGGCGCGCATGTCGGCGGCGAAATCCGCCAGGGTGACATCCACCTCATGGCCCACGGCAGACATCACCGGCAAACGGGAGTGGAAGATGGCCCGGGCCAAGTGCTCGTTGTTGAACGCCCACAGGTCTTCCAGGCTGCCGCCGCCTCGGGTGATCAGCACCGCATCCTGGGCGGGGTCGAGCCGCGTCTGGCGGTTGATCAGCGCTAGGGCAGAGATCATTGCCGGGGCCGCCTCTGCGCCCTGTACCGGCACGGGGATCAGCGTCACGTCGGTCAATGGCCAGCGCGCAGCCAGCACCGCCAGCACATCGCGGATGGCGGCGCCGCTGGCGGAACTCAGAATCAGCAGCTTGCGGGGCGGAAAGGGTAGCGGGCGGGTGTTGGCAAATACCCCTTCGCCTTCCAGCTGCGCCTTCAAGCGCTCGTAGGCCGCCAGCAGCTCGCCCAGCCCCGCCGCCTGCACGGCGTCGGCGATCAGCTGGTAATCGCCGCGGGGCTCGAACAGCGAGACCCGGCCGCGCAGCTTGACCTGGTCGCCATCGCGCATGGGGGCCGATACGAACCGTGCCCGCTGGCGAAACAGCGCGCAGCGCACCTGGGCGCGGTCATCTTTCAGCGTGAAGTAGATGTGCCCGGACGCCGGGCGCGACACATTGGAAAGCTCGCCTTCCACCCACACATCGCCCAAGTCGTTCTCCAGTGCCTTGCGCGCCTTGAGGTTGAGTTGACTGACCGATAGCAGGGGGGCGTTGGGAGCGCTCATGGGAGTTTCCAGTCGCGGGTGAAAGCGGGGATGCGGCCGCTCATTAGACAATACGTGCAGGGCGCACAGCAATGGCCCTGGCGGGTTCTCTGGCGTACCATGCGCGCGGAAGGTGGCGCTGCAAGATAAACGTCATCAAAATGTCACAAAACCGTGTTACGGTGCCCGCCGACACAGAAGTGTCATGAAAGCGTCACAATAGATGTTCACCAACAGGGCAGATTGCTCATGTCGAATCTCGGACCTTCACAAGATCGTCCTGCGCTGGCTCGCCAAGCGCCTCACGAAGTGCCCGCCTGGCTAAGAGGTATCTACGCTGGCTTGTGCTTGTATCTGTTCCTGGCTGCTCTGAACGTTTTGGGTGCGGGGTTAGGCACCTTCGGCAGCGACAGCGACGTTCTGACCCGCGCTTTCGCCTATGGCCAGAACCCCTTCATCGCCTTGATGGCGGGCGTGCTGGTCACCATGGTCGTGCAAAGCTCCTCGTTCACCTCGGCGCTGATCGTGACCCTGGTGGCCAGTGGCGAAATGACCCTGGGCACGGCGGTGTTCGCTATCATGGGGGCCAACATCGGCACGGCCGTCACGGGCGTCATCGTGGCGCTGGCCAACGTGCGCATCAAGCGTAACTTCCGCCGCTCGTTCACCGCGGCGCTGATGCACGACCTGTTCAACATCCTCACGGTGCTGCTGATCTTCCCGGTGGAGTGGCTGACCGGCATGTTCCACGAGCGCGGCTACGGCATCTTCACCCGCCTGGCCGCATGGCTGGCGGACCTGATTGGCCTGGAAGAAGTCGCCCGCCCCAACAGCCCGATCAAGACCATTACCGCTCCGGTGGTGGATGCCGCTAACTGGCTGGGCGCGGCGCTGATGCCCACCACCGCCGCCGCTGGGCTGATGGTGGCTGGCATCGGCCTGCTGCTGATGTTCGCCGCCCTGGTGTTCATGGTGCAGAACCTGCGCGGCGCGCTGCTGCGCCATATGGATGGCCTGTTCCGTACCTACTTCTTCCGTACCGATGCGCGGGCCTACGGCGTGGGCGTGATCTCGACCGTGCTGGTGCAGTCCAGCTCGATCACCAGCAGCCTGATGGTGCCGCTGGCGGGGGCAGGGGTGGTGCGCCTGCGCCGTGTGCTGCCGTTCATGATGGGGGCCAACCTGGGTACCACCGTGACCAGCCTACTGGCGGCGACCGCCAACCCGATTGCGGCGGCGATGACGGTGGCGCTGTTTCACGTTATCTTCAACCTTACCGGCACCGCGATCTGGTGGCCGCTGCGGGTCATTCCGTTGCGCATTGCCACCTGGTATGGACGCCTGGCAGGGCAGCACATTCGCTATGCGTTCCTGTTCCTGATCGGTGTGTTCCTGATCGTGCCGCTGGTGGGCATCACGCTGACCGAATTCTTTATCCGCCTGCGCTAAGCGCGGCCAGTTGAGGGGTTTCCCCATGTTCAAACAGCTTTTTAGTGCGCTTACCTCGGAAACCAGCATCGACCAGGCCTACGCGGACCTGACCCAAATGCTGGAGCATGGCGCCTGGATGTTCTCACGGGCCAACGAGGTGCTGTACAGCACCGTGGCCGCCGAGGACGTACGCACGCCCCTGTACGAGCGCGACGTGGCGGTCAACGAGCTGGAGCGCTCGATTCGCCGCAAGGTGCTGCGCCACCTGACCGTCAACCCCGGCCACGACGTGGCCATTTGCCTAGCGTTGATGAGCGTGGCCAAGGACGCCGAGCGTATCGGCGACTACTGCAAGAACGTCTTCGAGGTAGGCGTGTTCTACACCGAAGGCTTCCATGTAGACCGTTACCAGAAGCCCCTGGACAGCATCTCCGAGCGCTTGCGAGGGCTGTTTAGCGAGCTGATTGCGGCCACGCGCAACTCCGATGAGCAAAAGGCCCACGGCGTCATCACCGCCACCCGGGAGATTCGTCACATCAGCGACGAGCTGATCGAATCCCTACTGCGGGAAGAGGACAGCATCGAGTTCCACGAAGCCGTGGCCTACTCGCTGCTGGCGCGCCACTACAAGCGTGTGGCCTCGCACCTGGCCAACATCGCCACGGCGGTGACGGGCCGCCTGGAAGACCTCGACTTCCCCAGCGAAGCCGACGACCACGCGCTGGACTAAACCGCCCGCACCGCACCACAGTGGGCTTCGCCCAGGCCAACGCAGAGGGCCACCTTCAGCAGATCATCGCAGGATGGTTTGCTGGGGCGGCCCTCAAAACGTTATAATAGGCGATTAACTTTTTACGCCCCATCTTCCCACTTCTCAATGGGTGTTGCCGCTATGCTACGTATGGCCCAAGAAGCGCTTACGTTCGATGACGTACTCCTCGTTCCCGGCTTCTCCGACGTTCTGCCAAAGGATGTCAGCCTCAAAACCCGCCTGACCCGCAATCTCTTCCTGAATATTCCCCTGCTTTCCGCTGCAATGGATACTGTAACTGAAGCGCGTCTAGCCATTGCGATGGCTCAGGAAGGCGGCATCGGCATCATCCATAAGAACATGACCATGGCGCAACAGGCCGCTGAAGTGCGCAAGGTGAAGAAGCACGAAAGCGTCATTGTCAAAGACCCGGTCACCGTTAGCCCCAAAGCCAAGCTGGAAGACCTGCTGGCGATGGCCCGCGAAAACGGCTTCTCCGGCTTCCCGGTGGTAGAAGGCGAAACCCTGGTAGGCATCGTGACCGAGCGCGACATGCGCTTCCAGCCTAACGTGGGCGACAGCGTTGCCGACATTATGACTCCCCGCGAGCGGCTGGTAACAGTGAAAGAAGGCACCGACCTTGAAACTAGCAAAGCCAAGATGCGCGAACACCGCATTGAGAAAATGCTGATTGTCGATGACGCCTTCCATCTGCGCGGCCTGGTGACTTTCCAAGACATCGAAAAAGCCCGTACCTACCCGATGGCCGCTAAAGATAGCGACGGCCGCCTGCTAGTAGGCGCAGCGGTCGGCACCGGCCCGGAAACCCCGGACCGCGTCGCGGCACTGGCCGAAGCCGGCGTTGACGTGATCATCGTCGATACCGCCCACGGCCACTCCCAAGGCGTGATTGACCGCGTTCGCTGGATCAAAGAGCACTTCCCCGAGATTCAAGTGATCGGCGGCAACATCGCCACCGCCGCCGCTGCCAAAGCGCTGGCGGAAGCAGGCGTAGACGCCGTGAAAGTAGGCATCGGCCCCGGCTCCATCTGCACCACCCGCATCGTGGCTGGCGTGGGCGTACCGCAAATCACCGCCGTTTCTAACGTGGCGGAAGCGCTGAAAGAGTTCGACATTCCGCTGATTGCCGATGGCGGCGTACGCTTCTCTGGCGACTTGGCGAAAGCCATTGCCGCTGGCGCAAGCGCCGTGATGGTGGGTGGCCTGCTGGCCGGTACCGAAGAAGCACCGGGCGAAGTTGAGCTTTACCAAGGCCGTACCTACAAAGCCTACCGTGGCATGGGCTCCATGGGTGCCATGTCGCAGAGCCAGGGCAGCGCCGACCGCTACTTCCAGGACAAGGACGCCGGAGCCGAAAAGCTGGTGCCGGAAGGCATCGAAGGCCGCGTACCCTACAAGGGCATGATGAGCGCCATCGTTCACCAGCTGATGGGCGGCCTGCGCGCCTCCATGGGTTACACCGGCTGTCGCGACATTCAGGAAATGCGCACCAAGCCCGAGTTCGTACAGATTACCGGCGCTGGCTTTAACGAGTCCCACGTTCACGACGTGCAGATCACCAAAGAAGCCCCCAACTACCGGGTGAGCTAACCAGCGCATTAAGTTACACGGCGGCGGGCATTGCCCCGCCGCTTGCTTTTTAGCCAATGCGGCCCGTTCCGCGTTATAGAGGCTCCGCCATGAGTGACATTCACGCCCATAAGATCCTGATTCTCGACTTTGGCTCCCAGTACACCCAGCTGATCGCCCGCCGGGTACGTGAAATCGGCGTATTCTCTGAAATCCGCGCCTTCGATATCACCGAAGAAGAGATTCGCGAATACAACCCTAACGGCATCATCCTGGCCGGTGGCCCGGAATCCGTCACCGAGCTGGATTCCCCCCGCGCCCCGCAGTGCGTGTTCGAAATGGGCCTGCCGATATTTGGTATCTGCTACGGCATGCAAACCATGGCCGAGCAGCTAGGCGGCAAGGTAGAAGGCTCTAACCAGCGTGAGTTTGGCTACGCCCAGATTCGCCTGGACGCAGAAAGCGCGCTGTTCAAAGACATCAAAGACCACGTAGACGCCGCCACCGGCAACGCGCTGCTGGATGTATGGATGAGCCACGGCGATAAAGTCGCCAAAGCCCCCGACACCTTCACCGTGACCGCCTCTACCCCGAGCTGTCCGATTGCGGCCATGGCCTGGGAAGAGAAGCAGTTCTACGGCGTACAGTTCCACCCGGAAGTGACCCACACCCTGCAAGGCCAGCGGATTCTTGAGCACTTCGTGCTGGATATCTGTAAAGCCGAGAAGCTGTGGACGCCCGCGCAAATCATCGAAGACCAAGTACAGCGCGTACGCGAGCAAGTCGGCGACCGCCACGTACTGCTGGGCCTTTCCGGCGGCGTCGACTCTTCCGTTGTGGCTGCGCTGCTGCACAAAGCGATTGGCGACCAGCTCACCTGCGTGTTCGTCGATAACGGCCTGCTGCGTAAGAACGAAGGCGACCAAGTGATGGAAACCTTCGCCAAGCACATGGGCGTAAAGGTGATCCGCGTGGACGCCGAAGAGCTGTTCCTGGAGAAGCTGAAAGGCGAAAACGACCCGGAAGCCAAGCGCAAAATCATCGGCAACACCTTTATCGACGTGTTCGATGAAGAAGCCAGCAAAATCGAAGGCGTGGAGTTCCTGGCCCAGGGCACCATCTACCCGGACGTGATCGAATCCGCGGCCTCGAAAACCGGCAAAGCGCACGTGATCAAATCCCACCACAACGTGGGTGGCCTGCCGGAAACCATGAAGCTCAAACTCGTCGAGCCGCTGCGCGAACTGTTCAAAGACGAAGTGCGCAAACTCGGCCTCGAACTCGGCCTGCCCTACGATATGGTCTACCGTCACCCATTCCCTGGCCCCGGCCTGGGCGTGCGGATTCTCGGCGAAGTGAAGAAAGAGTACGCCGACATTCTGCGCGACGCGGATGCCATCTACATCGAAGAGCTGCGCGCCGCCGGTTGGTACGAGAAAACCAGCCAAGCCTTCGCGGTGTTCCTACCGGTGAAATCGGTAGGCGTAGTAGGTGACGGCCGCCGCTACGAATGGGTCATCGCGCTCCGCGCCGTCGAAACCATCGACTTCATGACCGCCCGCTGGGCGCACCTGCCCTACGAGCTGCTGGAGAAGGTTTCCAACCGGATTATCAACGAGTTGGAAGGCGTTTCGCGGGTGACTTATGATGTGAGCAGTAAGCCGCCTGCTACGATTGAGTGGGAGTAGCCGGCAACGACGGGCACTCTCTGGTAACCGTCTGTCAATGACAGGCGTTCATTCAACCCGGCGCCATTGCCGGGTTGTTTGTTTTTGGACTTTGATTAATTACCTGGAATTACCCGGTTTTTCTATTTGAACCTCAGTGCATCCACCAGCAAGCGAAACAGCGGGGATGATTGACGGCGACTCGGGTAATACAGGTAATAGCCGTCATAGGTGGTAAACCAGTCATTCAACAGACTGACCGGTTTTCCGCTGTGCAGTTCTTCTCTCACCATTGCGGTCGGCGCCCACGCTGGAAAAATGCCCCTGTTACAGAACGTTCAGGAGAGTTTTTGGAACCGGGTGTCAGCCGCTCGAAACCGGAGTAGCCGACAAATTCCGCAATATGCCGCATTGCTCGACTGTCCGACGGTTTGAACAGCTGCGGCGCAGCATTCTCAGTTGCTCGTTCAGTTTGGTTAGTTCCTGGATACGCGCCTCCACCTGCTCGATATGCCTATCCATCATCCGATTCACGTCATCACATTGTGCGCCGGGGGAACGGCTTAATCCCAATAATTGCCGGATCTCCGGCAAACTGAGATCCAGGCTGCGACAGTGCTTGATGAACAGTAATTGCTCAACGGCAACTTCATCGTACAGGCGAAAATTACCTTCACTGCGTTCTGCGGAGGCAATCAATTGTTCCTTTTCATAATGCCGGATGGTTTGCACGGAGCAGCCAGTCACTTTCGACAGTTCGCCGATTTTTATCATCTCTCAATATTCCGATTGACTCTATAGTTGTTATAGAGTTTATAGTGACCGTCTGTACATTCTCAAGGGCTTTTTTCGATGTCTGACCCGTGTAATGACAACTGCCAGAGCAACAAGATTGCCAGTGCCCCCACTTCTGGGATAGCGAATACTGATACGGCTTTTCAACATGGCTATGTCAGTGACTACCGGGTACCAAAAATGGACTGCCCGTCGGAAGAGGGGATGATCCGCATGGCTCTGGACAGTATTGAGCCCCGGGTTTTACTGGAGTTCGATACACCGAATCGGAAGGTGCGGGTATTCCATGGCGACAATGGGGCTGCCATCGAGGAGAGGATGCGTTCCCTGGGGCTGGGTGCCACGCTCGAAAAAACCACCCCGGCGGGGGAAGAGGATTTAGTCCTGGCCAGGGAGAAGGAAGAGGCAACCGCCCAGGTCGAAGCCGGTATACTGAAGTGGTTGCTGGCCATCAACGGCGTTATGTTCGTGGTTGAACTGACGGTAGGCTGGCTGGCGCAATCCACTGGCTTGATAGCGGATTCTTTGGACATGTTTGCTGATGCCGCGGTCTATGGCGTCGCCCTCTATGCGGTGGCGAACAGCCTTCGCACCAAGCTGCGCGCGGCGCATTTGTCAGGCTGGCTGCAGTTGATTCTGGCGCTGGGAGTCCTGGCTGAAGTCGGGCGGCGATTTGTTTTCGGCAGCGAACCCGTATCCGCGTTAATGATGGGTTTTGGTCTTGTGGCCCTGGCGGCCAACGTCTGGTGTCTGGTGCTTATCGCAAGAAACCGGCACGGCGGCGCACACATGAAAGCAAGTTGGATCTTTTCCGCTAACGATGTCATCGCCAATGTGGGCGTTATCGTCGCCGGTGTATTGGTCGCCTGGACGGGTTCCCGTTATCCCGACCTGGTTATTGGTCTGATCATCGGGCTGATTGTGCTGAATGGCGCCCGGCGAATTCTGCAACTGCGCTATTAGTCTCTGGTCCTTTCTCGCTGCTCGGATTCATGCCGGCAAAATTCCGCGCCTGGGCGGCCTATTAAAATAGTCGCCGCTCTCGCCGATGCTTATGGAGAATTTTCTGTCAACCGTGCCCATAGGTGTGGGCATCCTTGTGCATGTGGTCCGGGTGCTCGAATTCCAGTGTTGAATGACGTATGTTGAATTCCTGCGCCAGAGCCTGTTTTATCCTGTATTTGATATTCTCAAGCTGATCCCATGCACTTTCCTCGATAATCACATGGGCCTCCAGCGAGGCATCGTGTTCGCCCATCTGCCAAAAATGCACATGGTGAAGGTCGATAACGCCTTCGATGTTGGAGAGGGCAACAATGACGGCATCGGTATCGATGTCCACCGGGCTACCCAGCATGAGTGTTCTGATGGTGCCGCCGATTTCTGTCAGGCCCAGGTAGAGAATATAGCCCGCGATACCGATGGTGATGGCAGGATCAACCCAGCGCATGTCGTAGAGCAAAATAAGAGTCCCGCCAATGACCACGGCGACCGACGCGAGTGCATCCGACAGATTGTGAAGAAACAGTGCACGGATATTGACGCTGTCTTTCTGCATCGAATAGGTGAGCAACGCTGTCAAGGCGTCCACAGCCAGAGCGATACCACCAAGCCAGACGACCCACCAGCCCTTTACCTCTGGAGGATCGATTATCCGCATGCCACCTTCGTAAACCAGGTAGATCCCGATAATGATCAAGGTAGTGTAGTTGATGAGAGCTGCAACGATTTCAATGCGTCCGTAGCCAAAGGTCATCCTTGCGTCAGCCTGGCGGCGCGCAATTTTTTGCGCCGCGAACGCGATGACGAGTGCGGCCATGTCAGAGAAGTTATGCAAGGCGTCCGCGATAAGGGCGAGACTGCCGGCAAAGATACCTCCCCCAATCTGAGCCAGGGTCAGGATCCCGTTCGCCCAGATGGCGATGGCAACGCGTTTATCCTTGGTCTCGGGGGGTATATGCACATGGTCGTGACTCATTGGGTTAACCTAGTTGGTGGCTATTTATAAAGAGGCATCTGCTGTATTCAGCTTACTCTGTGCCTGGTCGCCTGTCTAGCGTCTCCCCACTTTTCCACAGGTGGTGCTGTAACTGCCTGAATAGCGTTGAAAATTTCAGTGCTATCAACGAGATCGGGGGCTTTCCCGCCGGTATCATGTTGTTACCCCTAACACCATGAAC
>NZ_JAKGAY010000052.1:0-11856 GCF_021532545.1 Halomonas sp. Cn5-12 | reverse complement strand
CCGATCAGCACGGTGGGTTTTGGCAATAACGGGCTTGCGAAAGCCAACTTGCACGGGGCGAATGATCAAAAAGTGCTCGCTGGCGGTGATAGGGAAAGTGTCGGCGCCGGCTTCACGGATTCAGGATTAAAAGAGCTGCGCCCTGAACAGCAGCTAGGTAAAACAGCCCTTGTGCTGGCGGCTGTCTGTGTGGCGGCGTGGTTTAGCAACATCGTCAACGGCTCGCCTTTGTTAGATGCGCTGCCTGGCATGCTGATTTTGTATGTCATGGTCATCATCGGCTTAGTGGTCGGGCGGCTATGCCCTTTTTATCTGCCTAGTGTGGCGTGGGTCTCGCTGATTAGTATCATCGCGACGCTCCCCATCTTTCCGGGTAACGGCTGGATCATTGGGCAGTTGGCAGAGGTAAATTTCTTGGCGGTGGTCACCCCCGTACTGGCGTATGCCGGACTAGCGCTGACCCACCGTGAATTCTCGATGTTCAAGCAGACCGGCTGGAAGCTGGTCATTGTGGCCCTTCTCGTCTTCACCGGCACCTTTATTGGGTCGGCGGTGGTGGCTCACGTGATGCTTTAAGGAATACAACATGGCGACGTCAATACCCTTTCCTGATAGTAAAGAACTCACCGCTTGGCGACACGATTTCCACCAGCATCCGGAAACGGCCTTCGAGGAGCAGCGCACGAGTGCACGTATTGCCGCGCTGCTCGGTGAGTGGGGCTTTGAAGTGACCACTGGAATCGCTGGAACGGGCGTGGTCGCCGCGTTAGACGGCCAGCAGGGGGAAGGCAAGACCATCGGCCTGCGGGCCGATATCGACGCCCTGGACATCCGTGAAGAGACCGGGCTGGCCTACGCCTCGCAGACGCCGGGCAAGATGCACGCCTGCGGACACGATGGCCATACCACGATGTTGCTGGGGGCGGCCTGGGCGCTGAAGCAGCAGCCCGATTTCAAGGGGCGGGTGGTATTCATCTTCCAACCCGCCGAAGAGAACGAAGGCGGTGGCCGTGCCATGGTGGAGGACGGCCTGTTCGAGCGCTTTCCGATGGACGCGGTGTATGGGTTGCACAACTGGCCTGGGCTGCCCGTTGGTGTGGCAGCGGTGCACGATACCGACGTCATGGCCGCGTTTGATATTTTCAGCCTGACATTTACCGGTAAAGGCTGCCATGCAGCGATGCCGCATCTAGGCATTGATACGGTGCTGGCGAGTTGCCAACTGATCAGCCAACTGCAAGGGCTGGTGAGCCGCGAAACGCCTCCGGATAAATCGGCGGTGCTGAGCTTCACCAGCATTAATGCGGGCGACACGTTTAATGTGATTCCCGAGCAGGTGGCGCTGCGCGGCACGCTACGCTGTTTTGATATGGCGCTGAAAGAGCATTTAGAGGCACGCTTTAAACAGGCGATTGCCAGCTTAGCCGACTTCCATGGCTTAACCGTTGAACTGGATTACCAGCGCTGCTACCCCGCCACGATCAATACGCCAGAGCACGCACAGCACTGTGCCACGGTATTGGAAGGTTTGTTAGGCCAAGACAACGTGCTGCGCAACCCACCGCCCAGCATGGCTTCTGAGGATTTCTCATTTCTGCTTGCCGAACGGCCCGGCGCTTACATCTGGATGGGGAACGGCGAGGATTCCGCGTCGCTGCATAACCCCCACTACGACTTTAACGATGCGCTGTTACCGCTAGGGACGCGCTACTGGGTAGAGCTGGTAAGAGCACTGCTCGTCTAGATCGTAATCGTGACTTAATGCGTTGATTCGCTCTCTGATGCCCACTGGGTAGGGGAGCGTTTACCCAGAATATGGCATTGAAAGGAGTTTTATCATGTCTTTAGCTGCGAACCCTTTATCGATCACCGTGGTTGGGTTGGGCCAGATGGGCGGCAATATGGCGCTCACCCTTCAAGCGGCAGGCTTTGCCGTCACGGGCAGCGATGTGTTTGAAGTAGCACGGGCACGACTCGAAGGCCTTGGGCTTGCCGTGGTGGCTCCCAATGCCCTGCCCCCAAGCGATGTGTATCTGCTTTCGCTGCCTACCTCCGCCCATGTGCGTGAGGTGATTGAACACTCCCCAGGCCTACTCACGCTAGCACCGAAAGGCAGCGTGATTGTGGATACCTCTACCAGTGACCCCGCCGTGAGTCGTGAGTTAGCCGAAAAAGTGGCGGCCGCAGGGCTTCATTGGTTGGATGCCCCGGTAAGTGGAGGCCCTAAAGGCGCGGCCAGTGGCAAGTTGGGAATGCTGTTAGGCGGCGATGACACCACCATTGAGCGGGTAATGCCGATGCTGGAGGCGATGTCGGCCAAGCGCACCCATGTGGGCGGCCCAGGCAGCGGTCACGTGGTAAAACTTGCCAATAACTACCTGTGTGCGGCGCACTTAATCACCACCGCTGAAGCTGTGGCGATGGCAGCCAAAGCGGGCGTTGACCCCGCCGCCTGTTTGGCGGGCATCAATAGCGGCTCCGGGCGCAGCGCCATCAGTGAGGTGAACTTCCCCGAGTGGGTGCTGAGCGAGCGCTTCGATTCAGGCTTTACCACGGGCTTGATGCGTAAAGATCTGCGCTTGGCCCGGGATGCCGCTGAGCAGTTGGGCATTCTCTTACCGCTGTTACAAGCTGTTGTAGATGCTTGGCACGCCAACCCTGAACAGCCCACCGATAGTGACGACTTTAACCATATCACCACGCCGATTTTAGCCCGTGCCAGCCAAGCGGAGGGGAACCAATGAACTCACTCAGCCAATACGCCTGTCACCACCTTGCCGAGCTGTTAGAAGGTTTTGGTTTGTCCGCTGCTGCGCCTTTGAGTAATTGGATTAATGGTGAGTTAGTCGCAGGTGAGGGGGAAGCAATTACTCTGATTAATCCCGCCACTGGCGAGGCGCTAGTGAGCTACCGCGATGCGGGCGCTGGATTGATTGAGCGTGCCACTCAAGCGGCACAGCGGGGGCAGCGCGAGTGGATGGCGCTCACTGCCAGCGAGCGTGGGCGGCGCATGAATGCTGCCATACGTGGGCTAGAGGGGCATGAAGAAGCGCTGGCGCAGCTGGAAAGCGTTGTTGCCGGTAAGCCCATTCTTGACTGCCGAGCCGAAGTAGGCAAAGTACGGGAGATGTTTGAATACTATGCGGGCTGGTGTGATAAGCAGCACGGCGAAGTGATTCCAGTGCCTACCTCGCATCTTAACTATGTGCGCCACGTACCCTATGGCGTCGTAGGACAAATTACACCCTGGAATGCACCGATGTTTACCTGCGCCTGGCAACTGGCCCCGGCCATTGCCGCAGGGAATGGCGTGGTACTGAAGCCTTCTGAGCTGACGCCCTTCACCTCGGTAGTGATTGCCAAACAGCTTGAGAGTGGCGGCTTGTCTAAAGGGTTGATCAATATTGTTAACGGGCTGGGCAAAACGACCGGCGCGGCGCTGACTGACCACCCCGCTATCAGCAAGCTGGTATTTGTCGGTTCGCCCCAAAGTGGCCGTATGATCGCTGAGGCAGGGGCCCGCCGTTTGGTGCCAAGCGTATTAGAACTGGGCGGTAAATCCGCCAATATTGTGTTTGCCGATGCCAAGTTAGACGAAGCGGTCGCGGGTGCCCAAGCCGCCATTTTTGCCGCTGCGGGCCAAAGCTGTGTGGCAGGCTCGCGCTTATTAATTGAGCGCTCGGTGTTTGAGCAAGTCACCAGCCGCTTAGCGCGTGCTGCGGAGCAAATTGCGGTGGGGTTACCCAGCGATGAAGCGACGCGAATGGGACCGCTACAGAATCATCGCCAATTTGAGCAGGTCACTCGTATGATTGAGGCCGCCAAGGCGGCAGGCGCGAGAGTGTTAACGGGTGGCAAACGTCCTGAAGGCTTGCCTGACGAAGCCCAGGGCTACTTTATCGCGCCTACCGTGCTGGTCGATGTCACGCCGGATATGGAAATCGCCCAACAAGAGGTCTTCGGGCCGGTACTGGTCGCTATGGCCTTTGACGGGGAGGGCCAAGCCACTCAGCTCGCTAACGAGACCCGTTTTGGCTTGGCGGGTGCGGTATGGAGCCAGGACGTAGCGCGGGCGCATCGTGTCGCCGGGCAGCTGCGTGCGGGCACGGTATGGATCAATAGCTATAAGGCAATCAGCGTCATGTCGCCGTTTGGTGGTTTTGGAGATAGCGGTTTTGGCCGCTCCAGTGGCTTGGATGGCCTACGCGAATACACGGTGCCACAAAGCGTATGGGTGGAAACCGCGCCAGAGGCCAGCGTGGCGTTTGGTTACGGCAGTGGAGTGGGTTGATGTAACGCCGGGTCGCGGAAGGCCTGCATCCAGCGCTGTAGATGGCGCAGCAGCAGGATGCTGGCCTTAGGCTGTTGGCGTCCTACCCGTGTGACCATGTGGGCCTGTGAGCGTTGAAACAGAGGATGATCGACCGGCCGTGCCACCAGCGTTCCTACTTCTAAATCGTGCGCAACGGCAAAAGCAGGCAGCAGGGTAATGCCCATGCCGCTGCGTACATATTGCGCCAGAATCACCATGGAGTTGGTATTCATGGCCATACGCGGCGCGATTCGAGACTGCTGGAAGGCTTGGTCGACCATTTGACGCACGCCATGGGTTGTGTCCCACATGGCCATGGGCTGGTCGCTAAGTTGGGTCAGCGTGAGCGGCGACGTTTGGCAGGTTAATGGATGATTGGGCGGTAAAATTGCCATCAACGGTTGAGGGCTGGAGGACCAGAAACGGAGTTGGGGATGCGTCCGTTCATGGAACATCAACCCGATGTGGCTATGATCACCCACAATCGCGTCAATGATGCCCGAGGTGCCCGCCGTATGGATATCGAGCTGGATGCCCGCATAGCGTTGGGTAAATTCATGCAGAGGGGAGGCCACTAAGTCACTGACAAACCCTTCACCGACGGTGAGCGATATCTTGCCAGTTTCCATGCGCTGATAGGATTCAAGCGAGGCAATAAAGCCTTCATCAAGGGCACCGCGACGCTCGCAATATTCAAGTAGCATTTCACCTACGGGAGTAGGTGAAATGCCATCGCGTTGGCGCTCCATGAGCGTCGCCCCTAAGGCTTCTTCCAGCAGCGCAATTTGCCTGCTGACCGCCGAGGGAGCGATATCTAAGCGCGCCGCCGCGCGGCGCACAGAGCCAGATTCAAGGGTAACGCGGAAGTACACTAAGCGTTGATGAGGTATGTCCATCGATAGCTGTTATACCTCTGCGGGATTGGCTCTTCGCCGGTCATGCCATGCCACAAAGTTTTGCTACAAATACTTCAGCAGCTTTTGCAGCTTGTTCATATCGGAGGAGTCGCCGACGAGGCGGACGTCTCCTGCCACCATGCCGTCCAGAAACGCCTGCTGGGTAGGCTTCTTGAGAATACGCAGCGCCGCGTCTTGGTCGCGAAAGCGCAGCTCAAGGTCTAGATCGACGGGCAACCCCTTGCCGGTGGTGATGCCGTTAGGCGCCATCCGGTAGTAGCGGGCGGTGCTTAAGTCTTCCGTAGCGACACCCCAGTCGAGGCCGCGCATGCGTTCAAGCTGCTCACGAAAGCGCGGCTTGCGGCGCAGGGCTCGCTTGAGCATAAAGCCCAGTAGCCACAGCGTCAGCGAAAGCTTCATTAGGAAACGGCGTCCTTGAGCGCTTTGCCTGGCTTAAACGCGACGTTTTTGCTGGCCGGGATCTGCAGTGGAGCGCCGGTTTGCGGGTTTTTACCGGTACGGGCAGCGCGCTCGCGAACGGTAAACGTACCAAAACCGATCAGCGCTACATCTTCACCTTTAGCAACGCTGTTGGTGATTTCGTCCAGGATGACATTGAGGACTTGGCCAGCTTTGTCTTTGGAAAGGTCAGCACTTTCAGCGATGGCTGCAGCGAGTTCAGGTTTGCGCATAAAGGAATCTCCCTTGTGGAAAACAAACATCAATGTTGTTGGTAGCCTACCCAGCAGGCAGCGCTTCTTTAGCCTAGTCGTGAATGCGGCGAAAATCAGCCTAGCAGGCTTGGGGCAGCTCTGGAAAGCTCCACTTTCCTTCTCACGCAGCCGCCTGTCAACGCAAAACCAATCAAACGTCCGTCTTTATTTTCCGCTAACGCGGTGAAATCATTGCCGTCGCCCTCAATCCGCCAGCGCTCTGGGGGCTGAGTGGGAGGGTAGGCCACCACGGGTAGCAGTGGGGTTTTCACCACGACTGGCCAAGCGCCGAAGCTAACAGGCGTTGGGGTGCCGCCAAGGGTAGCTGCCAGGGCTTTGACGCTTGCTTGCAGCGGCTGCACATACATGGCATTCACCCCGTCAATACACGCGGCATCGCCCAACGCATAAATATGCGGCTGGTTGGTGCGTAGTTGCCGGTCAACCTGAATGCCGCTGGGGCTAACACTCAGCCCTGCCGCTTTAGCAAGCTGCGTGCGAGGTGCCAAACCGGTCGCGAATAGGATGATATCTACCGTATGGCGCTCGCCATTGTCGAGTTGCAGCGTCAAAGCGTTGTCTGCATCTTGGGATAATGTCTCTAAGGTGCGTCCAAGCGCTAAACGAATACCAGCCTCTTGAAACGCATCGGCCAGTGCGCTACCCAGCCGCTCAGGGAGTAGGCGCGGCAAAGGGGTGCTCTCTGGTGCAATCACAGTGACTTGGTGCCCACCTGCGTGTAGGTCGTTGGCGAATTCACAGCCGACTAATCCGGCGCCAATAATCGCGACGCGAGTAGGCTGGTTGAGTGCTCCGTGTAGGCGGCGGTAGTCATCCAAGTCGTTGACGGTAAAACAGCGCTCGGCCAGCTCGCTCGGTATGCGAAACGGCGTGTGAGGGGCCGCGCCGGTGGCGAGCACTAGCTCATCGTAGCCAAGCGTTGCTCCGCTGCTGAGTTGCAGCACGTGGTTATCCACATCCAGTTGCGTGACGTGGGTGTGGGTAACGATCTGTGCGTTTAATTCATCGGCGAGCGCTTCAGCGCTGCGCTGGGCGAGCTTGTCAGGGCTCAAGCGCTTGGCGAAGCCTGTCGACAGCAGCGGTTTGCTGTAATCATCACCGCTGTCAGCGCTGACCAGCGTGATTATGCGCGTATCCCCTTGGCGTCGCAGCGCGCGAGCCAGGCCAACGCCTGCCATGCCGGTGCCCACAATCACCAGCGCGGCGTGGTGGTGAGGTGTTCTGGAAGATGTCGTGTGTGAGTCGGGCATACCGTCACCAAACGTCGGTGGAACAAAAGCCTGTAAAGCCACCATGTTACACTAGCCCGCTCTGAATTGACCGCCTTGGAGGCTTAGGTGACCGCCCCTGTGTTATCCACACCTGCGTTTTCGCTCTTCCCTCAGTGGCTGCCCGTGGCAGCCGCTCAGCCAGCCATGAGTGCGCCTTGGTGGCAGTGGGTAGCGTCCACGGATTCCTTAACCGCGCGCCTCATAGCAGCAGGCGAGCCGGGAGCGTTTCGGGTGCGCTTGCTGCGCCAAACCATTGGCCTTCCCCAGCGCGATGAAGCCTTGGCCCTAGGCATCGCGCCACGCCGCTACGCGTGGCTGCGCGAGGTGGCGCTGTGTGTTGATGAAACGCCGTGGGTGGTAGCGCGTTCGGTGGCCCCGCTTCACCAGCTACAGGGAAAAGGGTTAGGGAAGTTGGGCGAACGCTCGTTAGGCAGTTGGCTATTTCAGCAGCCCGATTTGGTTCGTGGGCCGCTGGAAGCCACGGCGACGCCGCCACGTTTTACCCACCAGCAGCCGGGGCTATCGGCCAATAGCTTATGGGGGCGGCGCTCTGTCTTTGAACATGGTGGGCTTTCGTTACTGGTTCAGGAGTATTTTTTATCTACCATGGCGGATGCGCTGGGCCTTCCGTCGCGCTAGGCTAACGCAGCAGCTTTTTTGACGAGGTAAGCATGAGCATGGACCGTTCTCTGTTGCGCCCGACCGGGTGGGCCCGTTTGGCAGATTTCTTACAGTTAATGCGCTTGGACCGACCCATAGGCACTTGGCTGCTGATGTGGCCAACGCTGTGGGCGCTGTGGGTCGCGTCAGAGGGCGTGCCAGGCCGCGATGTACTGCTGATTTTTATTGCCGGGGTATATGTGATGCGCGCCGCAGGCTGCGTGGTGAACGACTACGCCGACCGCCACTTCGATGGCCATGTAAAGCGTACCAAGCAGCGGCCACTGGCCACCGGTCGGATCAGCGAAACCGAAGCGCAGCTGCTATTTGTGGCGCTGGTGGCTGCCGCCTTTATTTTAGTGCTGCTGACCAACTGGTTTACCGTGCTGCTCTCGCTTGGGGGTGTGCTGCTGGCATTTATTTATCCGTTTATGAAACGCTACACACACTTTCCTCAGGTGGTGCTCGGGGCGGCTTTCTCCTGGGCGATCCCAATGGCGTTTGGCGCGGTACTGGGGCATGTGCCGCTGGAAGGCTGGCTGCTATTTAGCGCTAACCTGCTGTGGACGGTGGCTTACGATACCCAATACGCCATGGTGGATCGTGACGATGATCTGAAAATCGGCATTAAATCCACCGCGGTGCTGTTTGGCAGCGCCGACCGTTTCATCATTGGCCTGCTGCAGCTTGCTACGCTGGCGTTGCTTACCTGGGTGGGGTTGCGGGTTGGGTTAGGCGGTTTTTTCTGGCTGGGCTTGGTAGGCATGGCAGCGACGTTTGCTCATCAGCAGCGGTTAATTTTTCACTGTGACCGCGACCGCTGCTTCCAGGCGTTTCTGAATAACCACTGGTCAGGGCTCTTGGTATTTGCCGGAATTGTTCTGAGCTGGTGGCCTGCAGCTGGCTAATTATGCTGGGTGTCATAGAATTGTCATTAAGTCATGGTGTCATCGTCACAGACATGTCATTGAACTGTTTTGTATAAACGAGTTTTCATAGAACACCGTGAGGCCCTGGATGACCGCCAAGACCGTACTGATTGTCGATGACGAGGCACCCATTCGCGAGATGATCGCTGTGGCGCTGGAAATGGCTGACTATCGCGTGCTTGAAGCGGACAACGCCCAGGATGCCCATGCGATGGTCGTTGACCACCAGCCCGACCTGCTGCTGCTGGACTGGATGATGCCGGGCACCAGCGGCATCGAGCTGGCCCGTCGTCTCAAGCGCGAAGAGGCCACCGCTGAGCTGCCAATTATTATGCTGACCGCCAAAGGCGAAGAGGATAATAAAATTCAGGGCCTGGAGGCGGGGGCGGATGACTACATCACCAAGCCGTTTTCCCCCCGCGAGTTGGTGGCTCGTCTTAAAGCCGTGCTGCGCCGGGCGACCCCGCGCGGTGTGGAAGACCCCATCGAAATCAATGGATTGCTGCTGGACCCTGTGAGCCATCGCGTCAGCGCCCATGGCAAAGCGCTGGAGATGGGCCCTACCGAGTACCGCTTACTGCAATTCTTTATGACTCACCAAGAGCGCGCCTATACCCGTAGCCAGCTGCTTGATCAGGTGTGGGGCGGTAATGTGTATGTAGAAGAGCGCACGGTGGATGTGCATATTCGCCGGTTGCGCAAAGCGCTAGGTGAAGCGCATCAGAATCTGATTCAAACAGTGCGGGGCACTGGGTATCGTTTCTCTGCTCGGGTGTAATCGTGCGTTTGTGGAGCCGTGAACTGTGGCGAATTATCTGGCTGGCTTTCCTAGGGATGTGCCTGGGATGGCTGCTAGGTTACCCCGGTTTCGGGTTAGCTGCGGGTCTAACGCTCTGTTTGGTGTATCAACTCCGCCAGCTTAGGGCGCTGTTCAAGTGGCTAACGCTCAACCCGCACGATGAGCCTCCTGCGGCAACTGGCATGTGGGGCGAGCTATTCGATCGCCTTTACCGTTACCAAAAAAGCCAACGCATTACCCAAAGCCGGTTGCGAGCAACCCTCGCGCGTATTCAAGAATCCTCGGAAGCGATGCGTGATAGCGTCGTGATGCTGGATCGCCACGGTGATTTAGAGTGGTGGAACAGTGCCGCCACCGACATGCTAGGCCTACAAACCGCCCATGACCGCGGTCAGCACATTACTAACCTGCTGCGCGACCCGCGTTTCATCAGCTACTTTAATGCCCGTGAGTACAGCGAGCCGCTCACGCTCACCTCGCCCATTGATGAGCGTCGCATTCTGCAGTATCAAATCACGCTCTATGGTGATGACGAGCGCTTGGTTATGGCGCGGGATATTACCCGCTTGCATCGCCTAGAGCAGATGCGCCGCGACTTCGTCGCTAACGTTTCCCATGAGCTGCGCACCCCACTCACCGTTCTTTCCGGCTATCTGGAAACCTATGGCGATCTTAAAGAGATGCTGCCACCGCGCCTGAGTAAAGGCATTGGTCAGATGGAAGAGCAGACCAAGCGTATGCAGAGCTTGGTGAATGATCTACTGCTTTTGTCACGCCTGGAGATTGACCGAGGCGGCGAAGATCATCAGCCGCTTGAGGTTGGGTCGATGCTTGAGAGCATTCGCCGGGATGCGCTGGCGCTCTCGAACCAGCAGCATAGCGTTCAGGTGGCGTTGGAGTGCGAGGCGCGCCTGGTGGGCAGCGAGCAAGAACTACGCAGCGCCATCTCAAACCTAGCATTCAACGCAGTGCGCTATACGCCGGAGGGAAGTCAAATCACGCTCCGCTGGGTGGCTCTGTCCAATGGCAGTGCCTGCATTGAAGTGGACGACGACGGTGAAGGGATCGATCCGGTGCATATTCCGCGTCTCACCGAACGCTTCTACCGCGTTGATAAGGGCCGCAGTACCGCCACTGGCGGTACTGGTCTTGGCCTTGCCATTGTTAAACACGTTCTACTGCGCCATGATGCACAGCTTCAAGTGGAGTCGTTACCCGGTGAGGGGGCGTTGTTCCGCTGTGTTTTCCCACCCTCCCGTGTCGTTAACAGCTAACACGGTGTCATACCACTCTCCGTCTTGGCTTGCATAACTTATGTATAAGTGTGCCATACTGGCATGCAATCATGGTCAAACACCGCGCATGTGTCATATGTAGCCAACTAATCATCTACTTAAGCCAGTGCTAGAGGGTTAATCGGCATAGTGGTTGTTTTTATAAGTGTCTGTATATAAATAGATTTTATTTCTATTGAGAGTTTTTGGCATATAGGCTGCTACATACTTGTCAAGGAAGATTACTGCAGGAACTGGTAAGACAAGATGTCACTCTTCCTTAAATAGCGGTATTTCACAGCGATCGAGGAGGCGGAATATGATGTCCAAGGAACTACTCAAGAAAGCTGGTATTTTAGGTGTAGCGTTTGGTCTGGTAGCAAGCCCACTGACATTTGCTCAAGAGCCTGCAGATCCGGCAGACAACATTTCTCCAGATGAGCAGCCGGTCGAAGCTCAGTCTAATGACTCAGCTATGCCGTCTGATCATGACAAGACAGATTTAACCCATGACGAGGGTGATAACGCCAGCGACATGGAACCAAACTCCATGAGTGATGACTCGGATGCTACCTATGACAGCACCGAAGAACTCCCAGAAGAAAATAGTGGTATGTAACGAGTAATATTTCTTTGCAAAGCTGTAAAAAACTCTTACGCTTAAGGAGTGAGCAACTAGAGAGGCAAGGATGTCTCATCGCAAGGATTCTCAATGATTCAAGGAGTGAATCAAAAGCGATCAATACACTGGTCAGGGTAAATTCCAAGGTTGGAGCCCCGCAAAAGGATTGGAAGCCAGATGTAAGTATCGTGTAAAAGTAAGAGTTCTCAAGACCCCGCCCTGCGGGGTCTAATTTTTTATGGTGCGCCAGGCATGGCGCGCAGCGCCAATTAGGCGCTATCCGGTCCGCCGTGGTGGTTGGCCGGATGACTTGGGGGTGAAAGTCCCCTACGGACCCTGATAGCGGGAACCGTTAGCTG